>JAJSAJ010000292.1 GCA_024274855.1 Planctomycetota bacterium
GGCGGGTAAGCCCCGCACAAGGGATGAGCATGAAAGCGAGCAAGAAAAGAACCCTTCTCCGTGGCACGGTTTTTGTTTGGGCTCTCATGGCCGCTCGGCTGGCCCCGAGCTGGGCGATGGAGCATCTGACATTTCGCGATCACGATCGGTCGCGGAGCGTTTCCGGACAGGTATTGGTCGAAGCACAAGACGGCGGGTTGTTGCTGCTGGCACGGGATGGAGCAATCTGGGAGGTCCAGCCCGAACAGTTGGAGCGGCGGCAGAGTGACGAGGTGCCGTTTCAGCCGTTCAGCAACTCCGAGATAGCGCGGCAATTGTTGCGGGAATTACCGGCCGGGTTCCGGATCCACCAGACCGCTCATTATGTCATCGGTTTCAATACGTCCGAGGCTTACGTCGCGTGGTGTGGCGGACTTTTCGAACGGCTGTATCGCGGCTTCCATGGCTATTGGAAGAGCCGTGGCCTGGCACTCAAGCCGTCCCGTTTTCCACTGGTTGCCCTCGTCTTCGATAGTCAGGAGTCGTATGCCAAGGTTGCGCGCAAAGAGGTCGGCGACGCAGCCACATCGATCATCGGCTACTACAACATGCAGACGAATCGGGTCATGATGTACGACCTGACCGGTGTCGATGCGGTGCGCAAACACCAACGCCGTATCCGGTCGGCTGCACATATCAACGAGATCCTGTCACAACCGGGCGCGGAGCGAACGGTTGCAACCATTGTTCATGAGGCGACCCATCAGTTGGCTTACAATAGCGGCTTGCAGACACGCTATGCCGATAATCCGTTCTGGGTCAGCGAGGGGATCGCCGTCTATTTTGAAACACCCGATTTACGAAACTCCAAGGGGTGGCGGAGTATCGGGTCCGTGAATCGGCTGCACCTCGCGAAGTTCCGACAGATTCAAGACGAGTTTTCAGCCCAATCGCTGCTGGCATTACTGCAAAATGACGATCAGTTTCGAAACCCCAAAACAGCACCGGCCGCGTATGCCGAAGCATGGTCGCTGAACTACTATTTGTTGCGGTCACGCCGACGAGACTATGTAGCTTATCTGAAAGATCTGAGCACGCTGCTCGCTTCGCACAAACAGAGCCCCGAGCAACGGGTCGCTCGGTTCAAACGGTTCTTTGGAGATGACCTCGATAAGTTCACTCGCGATTTCCTGCGCTACATGCGCAAAGTACGCTGACGACGCAGAGGGCACTCTAGCCGACCCGGATGTGGGACTCGACACGCCGGATCGCTTCATCGATCCCGCACTGGCCGTAGGCCATCTGAATCGGGACGCCCTGCTGTACCCAGCGATTGACTTGTTTCGCGGCTGAGATCACGGTGCTGTGGCTCCGGCGGCCGAAGTATGTGCCGATTTCCGAGTAGGCGGAACGCGTGTACTTGCGAGCCAACCACATGGCCAAGGCGCGTGGTTGACTGATCGTGCGTGCCTTGCGAGCTGATTGTAAGGTGCTCTGCTCCAATCCAAATACATTGCAGACCGCTCGATCGATGTCGCTCAACCGCACAACAGGCCGAGTAGCTCGGAATACGTCCATCAACGTCTCACGCGCCAGGTCCGTAGTGATCGGTCGTTGAAACGCGCGACTGGTTGCTTCGAGTCGATTCAGGGCGCCGGCCAATTGCCGAGCGTCTCCGCCAAGCTCCGAGGCGATCAGGTCGAGCACCGTCGCCGGATATCGACCCGTGCCACGTCGAGCAAGTTGCTCCAGGATGGCCCGTCGCGTTTCAACATCGGGTGGCTCGATGCCGCAAACCAGTCCGCCCGAGAATCGCGCCGTCAGCTCCGGACCGATTCCCTTCAGCTCGCCCGGGGCCCGGTCCGCCGCCAAAACTACTTGTCGCCGCTGGCGAAGCAACGCATCGATTGTGTGCTGTAGTTCGACTAGTGTTGCACGCTTGCCCAGAAAGAAATGGACATCGTCGATCAGCAACAAGTCGACGTGGCGGTACTTGTGGCGAAAGTTCGGAAGGCCACTCCCCTGTAACGCCTCGAGAAACATCGATGTGAACTGCTCCGCCGATAAGAACAACGCTCGGCACGAACCAGCACGCTTGCGCACAGCCGACCAGATGCCTTCGAGCAGGTGGGTTTTTCCGGTCCCTGTCGGTCCGAAAACGAACATCGGCGAGACCGATCCGGGACGCTCCGCGACCATCTGCGATGCCGTAAATGCAACGCGATTGCTTTGCCCGATCACAAACTCGTCCAGCTTGGAAAAACGACGAGCCATCGATGGCCGGGCTTTACTGTTGCGGTTCGGTTCATCCGCCGGTTCCGGACGCTTCGGTGGCTTGCGAGTGGCCGCAGGCGGTTCGGTTCGAGCGACCCGCTGAAACTGAACGGACAACGGTTGTCCGGTCAGCCGCTCGCCCACGGCCGCTAACGCGTCTCGGAATTGGCTTCGGATGCGATCAAGCGTGAATTGATCGCTTGCGGAAACGATCATCGACTGATGGTTCACGCGAAGCTGTACGCCGTCGCCGAACCACAAGTCGAATCGTTCCCGACCGACTTCGCTAACCATTGCATTGCGCAAGGTTGATTCGATGTCCCTATCGTCCTTTGCCACTTCTCAACGCATCCTTCGCGCAAAACGTCAGCAACCGAAGCTTCGCGCACTTTCTGCGTGTACTTGCCAATAGAAGGTGACAAGCCGCTTCATGATGCTGACGTCTGCAGCATATTCCATAATAAGAAAAGTCGAGCGACGTGAGGATTGAGTGTCGCTGACGGGAGTCCAAAATCGTTAACCGCGAGAGCCGATTGTACGTGTGCTAGCACTGGTGTAAAGAAGGGCTTGCCAAGTTTTCAGGAACCCGACAGAAGTCGGGCGAAACCAGCGGGAAAAACCGGTACAACTTGCCGAAAAAAAAGGCTCGTGTTTCGGCCCAGCGATCGTGGAAAACATGTCGACCGCATCCGTGCCAAGTGAAC
>JAJSAJ010000293.1 GCA_024274855.1 Planctomycetota bacterium
CCCGCTAACGGGCAAAGACTTCACGCATCGCCGCGATTGGATCATGACTCGCGAAGAACAGTTGGCCAGCCTGTTCGCAATTGAAATTGAATTCCGGGCAGAAATGGCAAACCACCTCCACCTGGTGCTGCGCACTCTGCCTCGGGTGGCGAAGCGGTGGTCACCGCTGGAGGTGGCACGGCGCTGGTTGACCATCACCAAGCTGGCCAAGTGCATGTCCGACGCAATGCCCACACCTGATCAGAAGCGAGTCGAGCAACTGGCAAAGAACAAGAAGGAGATCACAAGACTGCGGAAGCGGCTTAGCAACGTCAGCTGGTTGATGGGTATGTTGTGCGAGAACATCGCCCGACGCGCGAATAAGGAAGATGACTGTCTTGGTCGGTTTTGGGAGTCCAGATATAAATGTCGTGAATGTGTCAGTGAGGGCGGCATGTTACTGTGTGGCATCTATGTGGACTTGAATCCCTACAAGGCAGGTGAGGTCGCGAGCCCAGAGACGGCACGCTATACGTCTATCTACCAGCGACTGCAGGCTCGCAAGCTACGGGCCAATGCGCGCAACCGACCCGATCAGTGGCTGGGGAAGCTGACCCGAGACCCAAAGGTCAATCGCGACGACGATTCATCGCTCCGGTCACGCACGGGAAAGCGTGCCACGGATCTGGGGCTGCTTTCGATCACGCTGGACGACTATCTGAAACTGCTGAAATGGACGGCCCGTTTGCTACGCACCGGGGAGCGGAAAACGATTCCGAAGAATCTGGAAGCGATACTCGATCGTTTGGATTTGGACCAGAACGAGTGGTTCGATACGATTGATGAATACGAAACGTCGTTCTGCCACGCAGTCGGTCCACCGGCAAGCCTGGAGGAAGTGGCTAAGCGAATGGGCGTCTCCCATCTGAAAGGCGTATCCGCCGCCAGACGCATCTTTCGGTAGATGGGTTGCGAGTCACGTGGCTCACTTCTCACGAAACACGACGCGCTGCTCGCGTTCGTTCTGAACGCGCGCCCGTCGCATCTCGCTCGCTCTTGAGTAATCGATAAGCCAACTGCGTCCACCTCAGAGTGTGCATTGTCGCCGGCCCGGCCCCCCTTGGCTCATTGTTCTCCCTGTCAGACCGCCGATCCAATATCCGCAACGTCCGGGCAAACGCCGTGCGCCGTCAAAGCGGTCTCAGAAACCAGAGTGTCTGCATTCTTTCGTCTGCATTCTTTCGTCAGCAGGTTGCTTTCCAGCGGCCGTCGGGCGCACCCCTCATGGAGACGAACCAGGACCAGATGGTTCTGGTTGCACGAAGGGGCGTTGGGGCGCAAGGCGACAACCCGCATGGTGGCATAGGCCCGCATTTTCCAGGCAAGCACTGGCGATCGCGTTCCGCGAAAGCTGTGGGGCTTGACGCTAGTAAACTCGATGATTTCGCGAGCGGAATGGGCGGCGATGGATGCATCGTGCGCGACGGCTACTTGATCAAGACATGGGGCCGTTTTAACCAGAACGGGGACTGGGCATCGGCGGCGAAACCCGTCTTGAGCACTCTCCTTCTGCTTGCCGTCCAGGAAGGTAGGCTCGCAAGTGTAGATGCCCAGGTCAAGGATGTCGGTTGGCCTCTGAAGAAGAAAGATGCGTCGATGACCTTTCGTCATCTGGCGAACATGGTCAGCGGTTACGCCTGCGGCGAGGCGCCTGGCGCGGCATGGGGCTACAACGATTTCGCCATTCAGCTCTATGCAAAATCGCTGGTGAAAGTCTTTCAGCAACCGCTCGAGCAGGTGTTCACCCGGCGTTTGGCGGCACTGCAATGCGAGGACGACCATTTCTTTGGTTCGCGCAACGGCAACGGCGTGACGGCGAGCCCACGAGATTTTGCGCGCCTCGGTTACCTGTGGCTCAACCGTGGCCGATGGCGGAACAAGCAAGTTCTCTCCGTCCCTTTGATGCGGCAGTTCCTCCGCTCGGGAGTGCCGGCCAACTTGCCACGCACCTCGGCTCCCGGTAACGACTATTTGAGGATCGGAAGCTACGGCGGCGGCACCAATCAGACACCGCATGGACCCGGCGGTTACGGCTTCAACCTGTGGTTCAATAGCAGACTTGCGTCGGACGCGTTTACCTGGCCCGGCCTACCGGCAGATGCCTACCAGGCCAACGGCATGTGGAATCGCGACAGCGTGACGGTGATTCCAAGTCTGCGCATGGTGGTGGCAGTGCGCGGCGCGAAGCAAACCAGCTTCGCGCCGGGCGACGCGTCAAACCAGTTCAACCGGATGATGTCGCTGCTCGCTCAGGCCGCAACGACTGGGCCACCGCCAGACCAGGAATGAGCGCGGCGCCCAAACGCCGGTGGCTCTTCCGTTAAGGCGTCGGTGAACTCGAGGCAGAACGGCCAGGCTGTCGAAGCAACGATCCGCGGCGGAGCGGGAGTCGATGACACTGATCGACCGACTTGCCGATCCGGGATTGGCCGATCCGGAATTGGCCGGTATTACCGCGATCGTCGGAGCGATGGTATGCACAACGTCCCATTGCTACTAGTCGGCGCCCGCTTGATCCGGACGAGCGTGTTAGAACGATCCAGTCGTAAGGTGCCGACATTGCTACAAAGGTTGCCGCCATGAGTGCCGAATCGAAAGCAACCCACACGGATTACACCCATATCGTGTCGACACCAAGCGTCGCGAAGACCTCAGCTCGGGCTCGACAAAAGGGGATCCGGAAGCCGTCTTTGGGATAGGTCAGTGCTTCCAGAGCCCCGGCAAGACAATTTCATATCGAGATTCCTACCCCAAAACACGCGTGATATGACTGGGGATAGAGGGCAAAACACCATGAAAACGGAAGATTCAATCCGCGAAGTCTCCCGAGGAGGTTTTTTGGGGGAGACGCCCTTTGACATTTCAAGCAGCCAAATCTCGGCGCAAAATCTGGCCTGCACTCATGAACCGATCCCGAAATCCGACCTTCCGAACGCTCTTGACCGTAGCGGCGCTGCGTTCTATGCTTCCCGCGATTCGGAGTGCTCGGTGACAGCCGTATTTGTGCATATCGGGACCGCCCGCTTCTGGTTTCAGAAGGCTCAGCGGGCTTTCACGCGCACACATGGCCGTTTGTGACGGCCAAACGGCAGTTCTAGGTGCCTAATTCGGTCACATCCCTGCAAGGAGGCGCACGGTAGGGCAATGAAAAACACAAATCCTTCGGACGGCGGAAGCCGTATTCGCGTTCCCCTGTTGGATGTCGTCAACGGCAATCGACCGCTTCGTGACGAAATCCTCGAAGCAATTACGCAAGTCGTTGACTCTGGCTGGTTTCTGCACGGTCCGGATTGCCGTCAGCTGGAAGCTGACGTTGCCCGACACTGTGATGTCAGTTCGGCTATCAGCTGTGCCTCGGGCAGTGATGCGCTGCTGCTAGCTATCATGGCTTTGGGAATCGGTCCCGGTGACGAAGTGATCCTACCCAGCTTCACGTTCTTCGCGACTGCTAGCTGTATTTGGCGTGTTGGTGCGAGGCCCGTTTTTGTCGACATCGATCCGGAAACTTACAATCTGAAGCCCGATTGTGTCGAGGCGGCTATCACACGAGCTACGCGAGCAATCATTCCAGTTCACCTGTTCGGTCAGTGTGCGGAAATGGATCGGATCGTCCAGATTGCGGAAAGCCATGATTTGTTTGTGATCGAGGACGCGGCACAGGCGATCGGCGCAGGCTATCAGCAGCGGCCAGCCGGGGCGTGGGGAACTGTCGGCTGTTTCAGTTTCTACCCGACCAAGAACCTAGGCGGCATGGGCGATGGGGGAATGCTGACAACAAACGATTCGGATTTGGCAGATCGCTTGCGGCTTTACGCAAGTCATGGGATGAAGCCCCGGTATTACCACCAGGTGGTCGGTATCAACAGCCGCCTGGATTCGATGCAGGCAGCTGCTTTACGCGTGAAGATGAAGCACCTGGACGCGTGGAACCAACAGCGCGGCGACAATGCCGCCCGCTATGGCCAGCTACTCAAACAAGCTGGGCTCGATAGCTGGGTGACGCTGCCAAAAGTGGCCGACCACCAAGATCATGTCTGGAACCAGTATACGATCCGCGTTCCGGACGGGCACCGCGATAAGCTGCGTGTGTTCTTGGCCGAAGCGGATATCGGTACCGAGATTTACTATCCGGTTCCCTTGCATTTGCAGGAGTGTTTTCAATCGTTGGGCTATCATTCGGGCAGTCTTCCCGAAACAGAAGCTGCATCCAAGGAAGTACTAAGCCTTCCGATCTTTCCGGAATTGTGTGCGGCCCAGCAGGAGGCCGTGGTCCGGGCCATCGGCCAGTATCGGCAGCAATCGGCCCGTTCAGCAGCCTGAGTTGTGTTGCGTGACCCCGAACCAGCAGGTCACACAACGAGCAGACCGTTTGTCGTCGATTCGTTGCATCAGGATTTTTTTGAACGAACGATCTTTCGCATGCTCGGGATCAATACGGCCAGCGAACCGAACAGCAGGACGACGAAAAAAACCACGTAACCAATCGCTTTGCTGGCAGCCAGCAGTACTGCGGGAAAGGCTGCTACGGCTAGAGCGGGTTTGATGGGTCCGGCGGCCCAGGCGTTGGTTGCTGCCAACGCGGCGCACAGCCCGGCACTAAGCGCTAAGAAGCTGTAGAGTATTGAGAATCGTCGCATGGTAAGCTGAACCTCTGTTTTCAAGCAACGGATCGGTTGATTCTTGATGCGAGTTCCGGGGCGTTTTGGCCACGGACAGGCTCTTGCCTAGGTAACGCTTTGGCCGAATGGCAAGTTGCCGGCTGAACGGGAGTAAAGAGTAGACCACGAATCACCACTTATCCAGATCGAAGACTCAAGTGAACGTTCTGTGTGTATCCCTTCTCGTTCGACTCTGAACTTGCAGTTTTTCACCGTAGTCTGATTCGTGCGGATTGATGAGTGTTCCAGTCTTCTTTTCCTCCTGTTTTGGTCGTTGCCGATTCAGAAGTTGTGTAAGGTTCGAGAAGTCCTGAACCTCAGCGGCTGCCAATCGGCTAAATAATTACTTGCCTGGAAGCGGTTGATCTGCCGCCCCTCGACTCGCCATTGTAATTGGCCGAGCACGAAATGCCAAACCGGGCCACGATCTGGTCAAATGTACAGATTGCCTCCAGTGGCCATCCGATTCAAGAGGTGGGCAATGTCAGCAGGCTATCGATTGCATCGATCAGAATGCGGCAATCGTCGTCCAAGGTCACTTCCTGACTCTGTCCTGAGTGCAGATCCTTGATCTGACAGGTTCCCTTAGCCAGTTCGTCTTCACCGGCAATCAGTGCGATTCGGAACCCCCGTTGATCGGCATATTTCAGTTGCTGACCAAGCCGTTTCGCGTCGGGATAGATTTCGACGCCAATTCCCGCTTTTCGGATTCGGGCAGCCAATTCCAGATATGTATTCAGTGCGTGCTTGGCAAAGAAGGTAATCAGAACGGGGGCCCCGGTCCGCACCGACTCTGCCATGCCCAGTTCTTGCATGGCCGCCAGAAGCCGATCGAGTCCCAGCGACGCACCGACGCCTGGCAATTGCTGTTTCGAGTAGACTTCGGCCAGGTTGTCGTAGCGACCTCCGGAACAGACGCTGCCGATCGCGGGCAAAGCGTTTAGGAACGTTTCGAAGACGATGCCCGTGTAGTAATCCAAGCCGCGCGCGATGGCGACATCCAGTTGGAAACGTTCGGTCGGCGCGCCTGCTGCGAGGACTCCGGCCAGAACTTGTCTGAGGTTGGCCACTCCAGCCTGTCCGGTTTCACTCCCTTCGACCAACCTGTCCAACTGAGCCAGCATGGCATCCGGACTGTCGCTGAGCGCGGTAAGTTGCAGGACGCTGGTCGCCTGATCGGGCGTTGTGCCGGCCTGCTTTGTCATTTCCTCAGCGACCCGTTCAGGACCGATTTTCGACAACTTGTCGAGCGATCGGAGGATAGCGATCGACCGGTCGGCCAAGCCCAGTTGTTCCAGTAGCCCATTCAGCACCTGTCGATTGTTCAGATGAATTGTGAAGTCGTTGAATCCGATGGCACGCATCAAATCGTGGATCACCAGTGCTGTTTCGATATCTGCCGCGACGCTTTTTGTTCCGATCGTATCGAAATCACATTGCATGAACTCGCGATACCGGCCGCGCTGGGTATTTTCACCTCGCCATACTGTTGCGATGTGATACCGTTTGAAAGGCGTTCCCAGTTCCTGAAAATGCTGTGCGGCGAAGCGTGCCAGCGGGACAGTCAGGTCGAACCGCAATCCAACTTTGCGTCCTCCATGATCCTCGAATTGGTATAGCTGCCGATCGGTCTCGTCGCTTCCTTTGCCGGTCAGTATTTCAAGGTACTCGAGAGCCGGTGTGTCGATGGGCGCGAAGCCATAGGACCGGTAAACGGATCGGGCCGTGTCGATCTCTCGCTCGCGCGCAATCATGGCGGCAGGAAGATAATCGCGAAAACCTTTGAGCGTGCGAGGTGTAATCCGGGCGGGCTGTTTGCGTTTGGGCGTCGAGGATGGTTTGTCAGCTGAGTTCATAATGGGACCAGGCAATTCCTTCTTGTACTTTGGCAATCCGGACGATTCGGGTTGGCGACCGCGCCGGCTCATGCGATGATCGGCAGATCGGCCGGTTGGGGACTTCGGATATCCTGTCCCGGTTTCTGCAAGACCGCCTCGGTGTACTCGTGCACCTGTTCGGCCGTCTCAAAGTACCGCTCGTAACACCACTCATCTTCATATTCACAATTATCGGTCGAGTAATCGCGACAGATTCGTGGCCGCGTGTCATAGGCACCGCAACGATTGTCTTCGAGCAGATGTTTGCACTTCGTATGGACCAACAAGTACCAGTCTTCATCTTCCGTGAAAATGGTGGCCCGTTCGTGCAACAGATACCAGCGAATGTATTCGAAGTCCTTGCGAGATGTCGGGCTATCGATCGGCAGTGCGAAATAGCGACAGCACTTGCCTTCGCAGTAGGCACAGAGGACCTCACCAGGTTTCAACTGGTCACGAGGTGGTTTTTCTTTTTTTTTCATGGCCATCATCGGCACGCAAGCACGTGCGTTTTTCAGGGGATTCGCTGGAAGAAAGTTGGATAAATTCAATCAGTCAGGTTATCAGACGTCCTGGGAATTGGCCAGTTGGTAGCCCGAGTAAATCCGGACACAGCCGCGTACAAACGGCAAAACAGAGCCAAACCGTACCCGGCTATGCAACTTCGCAAGCTAGACTTCAGTGCCGGAATTGCCAGGGAATCTCATGCCAGAGTACAACGAGACTGGGAAATGAGGATCTCGAAAAAGCAGTGTCGCACAGCATTTTGCCAACGAGCTGAGCTGCTACAATCCGAATTGCGCCGTGGGTGACGCGTTTGCGGTTGCTCTTGTTGTCGTTTTGCCGCTTAACCGATATTGAGTCCGATCATGGAAATTACGATCACCGCAGTCGGCCCTGACAATGTGGGGCTGGCAGACCCCATCGTCCACTTTGTAACTGGCCAGGGAGCCAATATCACCGAGATCCAGATGTACAATCACGATCAGGAAGCCCTTTTCGCGATGTTGCTGCGTATCGAATTGGCGGATTCACTTCTGGATGATCTTCGCACAGCCATGGCGAAAATCGGAACGCATACCAAGTTGTCCGTGCGCGTCTGGTCGCCGGAATTGCGAGCGGATAATCCGCGGCTGGCTATCTGCGTGACTCAACGGCAAGAGCCTCCCTTGGCCCTGTTACGCGCTGTTCGAGACGGTCAGATTGCGGCCCATGTGGCCGTCATGATAGGTAATCGATCTGCCTGTCGGGGAATTGCCGAACAGTTTGGGATCCAATGGCATTCGATCGGTGACGATGCCGGGCGCCCGGATGATTGCAAGATGGTCAGCTTGCTGGATTAGTATGACGTCGATTACGTCGTGTTGGCTCGCTATATGCGAGTTCTGCCGCCAGCTACGTGCTGGCAGTACGCCGGCGGTCGGATCATCAATTTGCACCACGGGCTGCTGCCAAGCTTTCCGGGACTACGCCCCTACCACGATGCATTTGCCGGACGCATGTTGACCTACGGGGCCACCTGCCACTTCATCGTGCCGGAATTGGACGCGGGAAACCAGATCATCCATCAATCGACGTTCACAGTCCCACCTGGTGTGCGTTTGGAAGAAATCGTTCGGATCGGTAAGGAAGACAATGAACCGAGATGCCTGGTCGAGGGCGTGCGGCGAGTTGTCGATCGGGAAGTCAAATTGCATTTCCAGCGCGTTGTTGCGCGCAACTGATTCCTGAGATGGGGCTGGCTGCAGGAGTGTCTTATCAGGTCTAAATGTCAGAGTTTCTGGATTGTGGTTGGGGCATGGTGCTCAGCCATGCCGGGGCTGGAAGCCCCAGCCACGCCGAACGGATCTTGCCTGGAAGGTGATAGAGCTACACAATCGGTGAGGAATACCAAGTTGCCACCACAAGGTACTTCGGGCCGTTCCAAAAGTACCCTTTAACCGTTCGCCACACGTTGTTTTGGTAGGACTGCCACTGGGCATCTGCCACCGCACTCAAATCCCAGGACCAGCCGTTTTCCTAGGAGCCGAATCAAGCGTCGTAGATGGCCTGTTGGTTTTGGGCCCGCCAAGCGGCTCGCTCCTGAGCGGCATTGTCTGCGTCTTCCTGGCGCAGCTGCGCCAGCGTGGCGTCCAACGCTGTTAGCTCAGCAAGCAACTGGGCCTTTCTCGCGGTCAGACGCTGGTGGGCCGCATCGCCCAACCGTGCCAGCTCGGTCCGGTCGGCCAGGATCTGGGCATGGGCGGCAGCCGCCTCGGCCAGCACTTGGTCCCGGATCGAGTCGGGCACCTCGGGTACGGTCATTGCGGCCACGCTCCCATGGCAATACCAGAAAGTCTTATTCGTGGCCCCACGTGTGGATCGCCGTGCAATGCGCGTACGCCCTCGTAGAGCGGGATAGTCAAGGGAATAAACGCCCAATTGCATGCATTCGACAATTCCTACTGAGCCCTGATGGGTTGGGACCCGATTTTGCGATTCTTGTCTTAGAGGCCGCGCTTACCGCACGGCAGCCAAGTGTCTGGACTGCCTGCGTGGTAAGTAGACGCACAGGCGTGTGACTACGCGCCGGCTGTTCGCACAGAAAAACCGTTGTCATCCGCTTGTGCAGAACTAAGACCTACCGAAGGGAAACCTCCCGATGGCCCTGCACGATGCTGGATATCGAAGCCTGTTCTCCGACAAGCAGATGATTGTCCACCTGATCCGGGGATTTGTCCGCCAGTCGTGGGTGAAGGACCTGGACGTCGAGACCCTGGAACGGGTCAGCGGCAGCTTTGTGTCGGAAACCTTCAAGAAGCGGGAAAACGACGTTATTTGGCGCGTGAAGTTCCGCGACCAGTGGCTTTACGTCTACCTGCTGATCGAGTTCCAGTCGAGGGTCGACAGGTTCATGGCTTTGCGGCTGATGGTCTACGTCGGGCTGCTCTACCAGCAACTGGTCGATGAGAAAAAGATCAAACGGAACGATCGTTTGCCGCCCGTTTTGCCGATCGTGCTGTATAATGGCAAGCAGCCCTGGC
>JAJSAJ010000294.1 GCA_024274855.1 Planctomycetota bacterium
CGTCGATCCGGGGTCGCCCACGGCCTTGTTCCGTGGGAACCAATGTCTCTCAAGCTACTGGGCAGCCGAGCGCGCATCCCGAACCGGGGGCGTTCATGCGGCGATCCTCCTCAGCTGCGAGACTGATTCACCCATGGGGGTCTGTACGCGGAAGAGTACGACAGTTACTGGGCGGCGAATCCTAACCGGTTGACGGTTACTTTCGGACCGCCGCTCCGAGTGTCCACACTCGCCGGTGATGCCGACGCTGAGGTTGCGATCAGTCGTTGCACGCCTTGTGTGCGCCGTCACAGAATGGCATTGTCTTGGATTGGCCGCAGGCACAGAGTGCGATCGTCGGTTTGTCGCCCGTCGGCGTCAGATCGTGTCCTTCGGTATCCACAATCCGGACCGGGCCTTGAACAATTAGCGGACCGCGGTTTTTCACGCAAATCGTAACTTCCGTCGGCATGAGCTCGCACCTTCAATGCTAGGAAAAAGACCAACCGATCAAGACGCAGCGACTCGAATCGGTTGCGGATGAGAAATCAGACAGTCGCGGGCCCCCCGCTGCCAACGCGGAGACCTTCGGTCGATCGAACCCGAGCGACAGGCGTTCCTCGGACAACGCACTCGGAAGATCCCCGAACAATACTGTTGGACCATGCAAGTTCGTCGCACCAGCTTGCGCCCAGACGCCCGCATTTTACTCCACTGGCACGCTAAGCGTAGTCATTTTTTCTGTGATCGGCTAGTGGGAACCTCGTGGGGCCTTGTCACACGCAACACAATGTAGGCCGTGTTCGGCTCCGCTACCGGTTCAGACTGCGCCAATCCACCTTCTGCCCCAGGCAGCCTCTGCTGCGACTCCGCCCGACCTCCACCGATCGCAAGCCCATTCTCCTTGTCACTCTCGAGACCTTCGGGCTCCGCGATCGGCTTGACGCGCTGCGAGCGTTTGCGCGTGCCCTTGAGTTGACCAGGCAACTCCGGTACGCCCATCGCTTCCTGGACCGCCCCCATACTGGGAGCGTCTTTCGCCGCTTGACCAACAACTTTCCGATCGCCGTCTTCTTCCTTCTTGAAAAATCGTTGAGTTTTCGCGGGCCGCTTCGAACGGGTCATGCCGTCCGTAACCGCTGGGCGCGAACCTGCTTGAGATGAAACGGCCGTCTTTGGACGATCCATCATTCTCGAATTCGGGAATTCAACCAGGCTGACAACCATATCGTCCCGGCGGCTAAGTCGCTCCAGAAGTGCACGCACGTGCACCTTGGGCCCTTCGGCATAGACAACCATTTGCCCGTCGATTGCCAACGAATCCGAACTTCGCACCAGCTTGGCAGGTTTGTCCGCGGAACGTTCCGGCGCACTCGGCGCCGATGTTGTCAGCGCAAAAGGCGAGACAACGGCAATACCGTCTTCCGATTGCACAAGTTGAACGACCCGCTGGGCAGGCCCCGCAACCGCTCCGCCATGGTTGGAATCCTTGGCACGATCGGGCAGCTTGTTCAACGCAACTTTGACGACAAGCAGACCGTCGGTCTTCAGGCGGCTTACCATCTTCGCGGCCGTTGTTGCTCTTCTCTTTGCGCTGACCATTGCCTGCCCTATCTTCTTCTCCTTCGCAACGGCAGGAAGAGGAGGAGATACCGACGATAATGCCATCGCCCGAGGTTGCTGCGAGGCATTTCCGGACCGCGTCGGAGCGAGCGGCTTGGAAGTCGCCGACACAGCGCCACGCGGTGGCATCACCCCGCCGCCGTATCCGCTTGCACCACTGGAGAAACTCCGAGCGCTCTTGCCTGCCAGCCGTGGCGGAACAGGCGACTCGGACAATTCCGGTCCCTCGTCTCGCGATAACCGGCCCAACATCGCACTCGACTCGGGAGCATTCTCATCGCGCAATGGACCATCCGCATCAGCTGCATCCCCGCCGCTCTCGTCAGCCGGCGCGGCCATCCCAAATGCCGAGTCGGTCGCCAGTTGATCGTCCGCGGGTGCCGGGATCGCCCGTTGTTGGGGCGAATCGCCCGTCGCGCTTTCCGCGACCATTTTCGGAGCCCCATGCCAGGAAATTGAAAAGACGGCCAACAACAGGGCAGCAGTCGTTGCCAGGGTCCCCAACACAACGCGCCACCGCCAACGGTTGGCCGGTCCGGTTTCTGCAAACGGCGATCGATTGTCCCGCGACCGCATCACACTCGCCGGTCTCACGGGCGACTGCTCGCTCGGACCAGACTTCGAACGGTCCGTGGAATGGGTTGATGCGACGGCACGATCCGCTTCCACCGGTTTGGCCTCAAGTGGCTCCGTGGCGGGTACCGAGCCGGATAGCATTCGCCGTTCGGCTTGCCGCAAGACCCATTCGGTCAAGTCCTGATCCGGTTGTTGGCGAGGCATCGCCTGCAGCGTGGTCCTGAGCGTCTGCAACTGGCTATACAACGCCTTCAAATCCGCGTCATCACGCAGCGCATGCTCGACACGCGTCTTGTCGGCGGCGGACAGCTCGCCGTCAAGGTACGCGCTGATCAATTCCTCGGAAAATGGATGCGTCATGATACGATAGTTCGTTAATCAATTACCAGTCGCATGCGGCTCGCATCCGGTGCGATTGCCGCGAGTCAATTCATGTTTCTCAATTGGGCCCTGAGGCAATCCTGATGTCACGGCAGGTCTTCTCGGAGAACCTGTTGCAGTTGATCACGCAGTTGCAGGCGAGCGCGGTGCAATCGGCTGCGCACGGTCCCGACCGGCAAATCCAGAATATCCGCGATATCGTCGTAGTTACATCCTTCGATTTCACGCAACACCAAGATCGCTCGATGCTGCTCACTCAGCGTGTCAAGTGCCTCACGAACCTGATCCACTTGCTCCTGTCGCAATACGCGCTGTCCCGGACCATCGTCGGTCGACACCGGCTCGTCTCCCGTCATCGCCTGATGGTGGTCGATTGACGTCTCGACCCGCTTTCGGCGCCGGCGGCTGACCGACACATTGAACGCGATCCGATAAAGCCACGTGTATAAAGCGCTTCGGCGTTGGAATGTCTCCAGCTTGAGAAAGGCTTGAACAAGTGCCTCCTGAACAACATCTTCGGCTTCTTCGCGCACTGAAACAACGTGCAGCATCGTGTTGAACAGTCGGCCCTGGTATTTCCGGACCAATTGTCCAAATGCGGCACGATCACCGGCAAGGGTCTCGTCAATTAGCCGGATGTCGTCGTTCACAGCCACTCCAAAGTATCGGACGTAGTTTCTGGCCTGTAAGTTCCCTGGCACACTTCAAAACCTGCCACGGAACCAGAATGGTACCGCAAACCACCCGCTGCTGGAAACCGTGATCGGCCGCCCTGTGCCGAGCCGTGAAATGGCGCCACTCCAGCCAAAGCGGATATTTGGCCCACACCGACCAACCCCCCCGAACGGGTTTATTGCGACTCGGCCGTTGAAACGGGCCCTGTCGCACCCAGTATTATCACGCATTCTTCACTATGGAGCCAGAAGGGGGGAGCACACTTCCTTTGGGTTGACGGAGAACGTAGACCCACAAAGCGATAATCGCCACAATCAACAGGCTACTGACGATCTGCGAGATCGTGAACTTGAAATCGGTCGGAAGCATTCCAGGCTCGTCGGATCGAATAATCTCCAAGAGGAAACGCGTGATGGCGTAGATCATCAGCCCCAATGCGAGCACTTCTCCGTCTCGCCGGCGAAACGGGTAGTAGGACCAGAGAAACCACAAGATCGCAAGTGCGTTGAGCGAGCTGAAAATCTGAGTCGGATAGATTCGTTCGCTACGAGTCGGCAGCTGCTTCAATGGCCAGCTGATGCGCCGTCCGTCGAGCATGACGACTGTGACCAGCGCGTCGTCCACACGCTGACCGCTGCGCATCCGGTTCAACTCGTCTTCCGTTGGCAGCTGGATCCCCAGCACTTTATCCCCGGGTTTCACATTCTGCTTATCGGCCTGGCTGCCAGGTGTGACTTGCAGAACAACCAAGGGGCTATTCGTTTTCGGTTGATCCAGTCCTTTTCCCAAGAAAGTCTTTGCGAACCAGCGAAACAACCAATTCGTCTCACTCTCGTCTGGACGCTCTATTTGCATTCCCATCAGCGTCCCTTGTGCAACCGGAGCGATGAACGGAGGGCTGCCTGGTGGAAAGGTCACGCCCAGGGCACTGTCACTGCATGGACCCCCATAACAGCACCCGTTCAAAAGGCAACCAACGCGTCCTAACGCAAGGCCCAGCAGCATTCCAAAAACGATCAAATCACCGATTGCCAGGACCGGCA
>JAJSAJ010000295.1 GCA_024274855.1 Planctomycetota bacterium
CCCTACTGCGCACCGTCGCGAGGAACGATCCTTACCGGCCGATACCCGTTTCGGCACTCGGTCGTCGGGAATCCGACTCCCGATGCCGGCCTGTCCGACTTCGGCTTGCCCCACTCGGAAATCACGATTGCCGAACTGGTCAAACCAGTCGGCTACGCCACGGCGATCTACGGCAAATGGCATCTGGGCCACCGAGCGAAATGGTTGCCACGGACGCAGGGATTCGATCAATACGTGGGGATTCCCTACTCGAACGACATGTATCCTGTTCAGCTTGTACACAACGAGCAAGTAATCGAATATCCAGTCGTCCAGGCGTCACTTACACGACGTTACACCGATTTGACTCTTGAGTTCATTGAACAGAACAAGAATCGACCCTTTTTCATCTACTTGCCGCATGCGATGCCACACAAGCCGCTGGCGGTTTCCGATGATTTCTATACGCCCGAAACCCCCAAAGACCTGTATGCGGACGTGATGACTGAACTCGATTCGTCCATTGGCCGGGTATTGGCCAAACTCAAGAAACTGCAGTTGGACAAAAAGACGCTTGTGATCTTCACGTCAGACAATGGACCATGGTTCGGCGGTTCGACCGGCGGGCTGCGCGGGATGAAAGGCCGAACCTGGGACGGGGGCTTGCGAGTCCCAATGATCGCAAGGCTCCCCGGAGTTATACCACCCGGTATCGTCAACGACCAACCAGCTGCGTCAATCGATATACTACCGACGATCTGCTCACTGATCGGTATCCCCGTACCGGACGATCGCATTATTGATGGACAAGATATCCTTCCTCTTCTTAAGGACGCCAATTCCCCAAGCCCACACGATGCAATTTTTGGAATGCAAGGCAAACATCTGGCGTTCATTCGCTCGGGCAAGTGGAAACTGCATGTGCGCAGTCCGGGTCCACCGATGATGAGTCGTTTGTCACCGGAAGAGCAGGCACATTGGGTGGATCCGCGCGGTCCCGACGGCGTAACCATCCTGGCACCGTTCGAACAATACAAGCCCACAGACCGCCCTGGAGTGATGTCAGGGGATCCGCCGAAACGCATGATGTTGTTCGACCTCGAGACCGATCGAGCCGAACAGCACAATGTCGCGGCTCAGAACCCGAAAGTGGTCAAGCGGTTGTTAGCCACCTTTCAGAAAACTCAGGCCGAAGTCCCGGATTGGCCGCAACCGAAAAGCTCCTATCTGTTCCGTCTGCCCGCCAAGGGACAGCGCCCCTTGATGCGATTGATCGGTGGCCAACTTCGCTATGATCGCATTCCCAAGCACCAGCAACACCTGCTGGCAAAGCCGAAGTAGACGCAAGGCCTTTTCCTGAGCGACGAGCAAACTCTCGACGTGTTAGCGCCGAGCTACTGGCTGGCGGCATTGAACAGCCCCTTTCGACTCGCAATCTACTTTTCTCGAACGATACGGACCCAATTGAGACACGTGTTGGTCGTGCTTCCCTTGGCTCCGATTTCGATTGTCAACAGGCCGTCTCGAACGTCGACGACGCCTGTACGTTCGGCAAACCGCCCTGGGGCGGTCGCATGGTTTTCGAGAACGGAAGTACCTTCGATCACAGCGTTTTGACCTTCCTGTGCAAAGGCCGAGTCCCCCACACAAACCGTGACCAGGTACCGACCGTTAGGAACAGAGCACTCCCATCGATCATGGCTTCGCGTGAACAGGAAGGAATCACGCAAGTCGCCCGGCAGGCGGTTCCTGCGGCGATGGTGGGCTCGAATATCCCGACTCCACCCAAAGCCACGTTCCTTGGTAAAGGGCGAACCATCGTCATTTTGCCAGTCCTCAATGCTCGCCGTGTCCGCACCCGCGAAATTGAACTGCCGCACAACCGCCGGCTGTTCGCAAACGACGTCCGGCTTCCCATCTTGGTCCGCGGGAATCTGGAACACGGGCCAACTGCTTGATCGGGAATCGAACAACAACGGGTCAACTTCGTCAATCACACCGTCCCCGTCCGCATCTTGGGGGCTTATTCGTTCAAAAGGCACATCTGGGAACCGGCAGAGCGATTGCCACCACCGCCGAGCGAACTCGGCACGGGTCATTGGTCCGGCCGGCACGGTCGGAACACACTGGAGTTGCTTCGTCTTTAATGAACGGTCGACCACAGCTTTTTTCCAGGCGTCTGTCGCCGGCTGGCCCGGTCCGAAGTCCACTTCATCGCAACGCAAAGGAAACGCGCGGCGAGCGGCAAGTAGATTGATCGCCACAAAAGCTGGATGCGAGGGTGCCAAATCGCCGAATGGCCACAGTGTCTGCGGGACACCGCCGTCAAGCCGCGAGCACAACCCGGCCCACACTTCACCAAGCAATGATCGGTCGTATGGAACTTGGCGACATTGCACACTGTGGCGCAAAGAGACTGCCGCAACGGCTCCGGCCGCTTGCCCAATCGCCATGCTCTGATCGTGCAGCCGAACGGCCGAACTGACGATGCTGCTGTAGCCCAGGTTCTTCTGGGCACCCAACAGACCATCCGTTTTCTCTGGCACCATGCTTCGCACCGGAAACAACGAGCGGCCTGCATAGGGCGGCCCCCAAGTCCGGTTCTTGCGAAAAGAACTCGTCCAGGGACCGGCCGTGTCATCTCCGTCCAGAAACCGCCGAGCCGTCGGATGAAAGTCGTACTCAAATTGCCAGCATGCCACACCATCATGATACATGGACGTTGCATAGTGGCCCGCTTGCCCACCGCGGCCCGTCGTATCTTGCTGGCGCATCATGTACATTGCCTTCAGTCTCAGCGATTCGCGAATGTACGGCTTGGGTGGCAACTGGTCGAGTGTCTTGAATTCATCGACCAACCGGAAACGCCGAAAACTGTGCGCCTTGTCATCCATTGCCTCATGAACGTCGGTCTGCAAGTAATACAGAAAACCGAGCGAATAACGCTTGGCATCGTCGAACACGATCTGCCGTTGGTCGCGACTCATCTGCACAATGTTCTTCCGGGAACCGCCCTCCTCCGTCCTCTCAAGTGCATCGGCCACGGATTTCGGGAGCACATCGAGCGGATAGTCGAACGC
>JAJSAJ010000296.1 GCA_024274855.1 Planctomycetota bacterium
ATTCGCTCGTTCTGCAACAGGCGGCTAATATGGATCGCTTGGCTGAAATGGGGTGCGACGACATACAGTCCGTCGAAGGACTCGTCCGCCAAGCGAGCGAACGCCTGCTGTGGATCGTGTTCGACCACGACCTGACAACGGTCCCGTAGCTCAGCGGGAATACAGGATCCCCCCGCTTCGCAATCGCAGATACAAAGGATTTTGGGCTTCTCAGCCAATCCCAAACTCCTTAAAAAAGCGCCCCTTCCCACGCAATTATAAGAGCGAAGTTGCGGGTGGGCAACCGCACTTGCCAACTCAACAAACATTACATCGGTCATTCCATCAGATTATGTTCACTGTCCGTTGCCAGCTGCTTCTTTTTCGTGAATTGCTCGCATTTGCCCCCCATGATCGCCCCACTCGCCAATAGTATTGCAATCGAACGTATTGGAACCCTGCTACACAAACCGGGGGCACGGCGGCTGCAAGCCGATACTTAGAAATAAGGTAACCGTTCACGGAATGTAGGCCGCCGGCTCGCTTCCAAGGGGGCAGACCCATTTTCGGCGACAAAATGTGTTCGCGTAAAGAAACGCTTTCTCCGCCGAAAATTGCGTCAGACCCCAGCGGCATGAACGGCTACGAAATAAGGGATGAAGGCCCCAGAAAGGGCCATGGCGTGCGGGCCAACAGATTCAGGCCGGCTTAATGATCAGGGGAGGCCGAAGCGGATGTGGCGAGCAATTTTTCTGGGACTTGGGATCGTGCTGTGTATTCTGGGTGCCGAATGCATGGTTGTTGAAAAGGCCGTATTGGCCCGAGTAAACGCTCCGAGTGCCAGTGCGGGACCAGCCGATGCTTTCCTCGGCTCACCACCGGACGATCCGCCTCGCGAGATCAAGCCAGCCGAATGGGCACCGTGGAGCCTGTTGGCTAGCGGAGTGGTCGTGATCCTCTACTCGCATACGATTCGTCGAAACGGATGAGTCGGTATGCGGGGGGCTGCGAACCAGCGTCGTCCATCTTCCGCGAGTCGGCTATTTGCCGTCACGCAGCGATTTGAAATACTCGGTCGCCTGCTCGCGTTCACGCCGAGGCAGGCGGTCCTGAACGACCGGGTCGGGATCCTTGCTGAACTGACTGGCGATTTCTTGCTGGACCGACTCGCGCGACCCACCTGCGATGTTGGCCCCCCCCGCGTCGCCGATGCGGATGGCTTCGCCGCGTCGTGGCTTGGCCCGCACTCTCGTTCGATATTCTCCCGTTTCGGTTTTTTCCTCGGGCCTATCTCCATAGCCGCGTCCCGGTCCCATCCCCTGGCCGGGCCGGTCGCTCCATTTCTGTCCGAAACCGGCACCCTGGCAGGCTGCACAACCGTCTCCGTCGCACTCGGCGCAGTTCATGGCGTTCTTGGCATCCGCAATTTCATCCATCAGTTGATCAATCGAATCCAGTTGCTCCATCTCGTCCTGCATCTGCTGCAATGATTTGGCGATCTTGGCTAGCTTGTCCGCTGCCTCGCCGCTGTTGCCCTGTTTGAGCGAATTGCAGCAATCACTCAGCTCGGCGGCCAACTGCTCCAACTGTTTCAGTTGAGGATTCTTCCGGTCCAGTTCATCCAGTTGCTTCTGTACCTGATCCAGTTTTTTTTGGAGTTTCCCCGCTGCCTGGCGATCTCCTTGTTGTTTCAGTCGCTCGATTTTTTCTTGCAACGCCCGCTTCTGCTGCTGCAACTCGTCTTTCAGCCCAAGCATCTTCTCGATCTGTTTTTGAAGCTCGTTCAGTTGCTGGGCCAGCTGTTTTTGCTCCTGCTCGGTCAACTTGCCGCTCCGCAATTTGTCCTGCAGCTTCTGCAGCTCCTTCAGGCCTTGCTGCATGTCACCGCTTTTCAGGGCTCGGGCCAATTGTTGGGCCGGGCCGGGCTTCATGCCCTTGAGCTGCTGCAGTTGCTTGCGCATTTTGCTTGCATTCTCGAGCGATTTGCGGCTTCGGGCAAGATCCTTGGTCAGGTTGTTCAATTTGATCAGGGCCTTCTTGCGGTCTGCATTCTCCTGGGAAAGCGCATCGACGGCCTTTTCAAACTTGGTGAAGACTGCTTTGGCCTCTTTCAGGCCCAGTTTGTCTGCGGCTCGCTTGCGTTGCTGAAGCCGCTTCTTAAGCTGCTCTACCGATTTCTTAACCTGTTTTGTTGGCGGGGACGACTTGGCCGACGCCTTGTCTCGGGAAGCACTCGGTACGAAAACGACAATCAAGAACACCACGCATAATGTCAAGATTGGTGCCAGTGGCAGCCAACTTCGTTCGGCCTGAAACCGCTGAGCCACATCGATACGCCGAACGTGACGCTCAGCGTCTTGTAGCAACGCCCGTCCCGCTTCACTCTCAAGTGTCTCTTGCGGCAATGCCAATAGACTGGATACCCGCTCCTTCAAACCAAATCGGCGATCCAGCTCAATGGCTGCCTCCAACGGACTTCGTCGCCATACCCATGTCCATATCAAACTTGTCACAAGGGCTAACAAGACACCGCCACCCACCCATCCGATCGCCCAGACCTGGGAATCGATCCCCAACGGCCAGATCTTGCCCACAATGACAGCGGCCAACACGATCACCGAAATAACTAGCAAGGACCAGGTCCATGCGACAACGAACTGTTTCCAGATTAAACGATGCTGAGCTCGTTGAACCTGTCGCCTGATTTCATCCATTTCCCGGTTTCCTCTCCCGCGTCTCAAACAAGCTCCGACACCAAGTTGGTTGCCGTCGCCCTACCCGGCTATCGTGCAACGATAAGTAGGCCAAACGCCCACGAGAATCCCACCTGGCCAACCGTTCGACCTGCCCCCTGTAAAACCCACAATCCCCATCGTAGATCACGACATCCGCTTCGGGACGAGTGTCCGGATCGATGAGCCTCATTGAATCTGTCATCAGGCCCCGTCTCGACGATCTGTAAACGCTAACAGGTAATC
>JAJSAJ010000297.1 GCA_024274855.1 Planctomycetota bacterium
CCCGAATTTACGATCAAAGAGGCGCTGGTCATTACGCCCTATCCCGGCGCCACGGCGTTGGAGGTCGAGACGGAAGTTTCCGATAAAATCGAGAAGGCCGTTCAACAACTTGGCCAACTGAAAGAGGTTGAATCGAAGTCGGACCGGGGCATGTCGACGGTAACCGTGCGGATCAAAGACAAGTACGACAAGAGTTCTCTGCCCCAGGTGTGGGACGAGTTGCGTCGGAAGGTGGGGGACGCTCAGAGCCAGTTGCCACCCGGTGCCGGTCCTTCGATTGTGAACGATGATTACGGCGATGTGTGGGGGATATTTATTGCGATTTACGGAGACGAATATACGCCCGCCGAGCTTAAAGAGGTCGCCAAATTGCTGCGTCGCGAGCTGTTGCTAGTCAAGGACGTGGCGAAAATCGAGTTTTGGGGCGAGCGAAACGAGGCGATCTACGTGGTGCCCGACCGGGATCGCATGTCGCAGTTGGGGATCCACCCGATTCAGATCATCGAAAAGCTGCAGGAAAAGAACCTCGTGGCCGACGCCGGACGCGCGAAAGTCGGCCCGGAGTTCATCACGATTGCACCGACCGGAACGTTCACATCGGTCAAGGATTTTGAAAACCTGTTGATCCGCGGAGGAAAATCGGGGCAACAGATCTATCTGCGCGACGTAGCGGATGTGCGGCGAGGTTATCTCGAACCGCAAACAAAGGTTCTTCAATTCAACGGTCATTCAGCCGTTGGCTTCTGGGTTTCCGCTGTCACGGGTGGCAACGTGGTCGTGATGGGTGAAGCGATTCAGACACGAATGAAAGAGCTGGCTGATCGCATTCCGCTCGGAGTCGACTTCGGAATCATCTCGTTGCAAGCTGACGCCGTCACCACGGCAATTGACGGTTTTCTGATCAACTTGATTGAGGCGGTTCTGATCGTCGTTCTGGTCCTTATGGTCTTCATGGGCCTGCGCAGCGCGCTGATCATCGGTGCGGTTCTGGCCCTGACAATCTTGGCCACGTTTATCTTCATGAGCCCGTGGGGGGTGGCACTTGAACGGATCTCGCTGGGCGCATTAGTGATTGCACTTGGCATGTTGGTCGACAATGCCATTGTCGTCGTCGACGGCATGTTAGTTCGCATCAATGATGGGCAGCGGGCCGAAGAAGCAGCAGCGGAAGTTGTTGCCCAGCAATCGATGCCTCTTTTCGGCGCCACAGCTGTCGCAATCATGGCATTCGGCGCGATTGGATTGTCGCAGGATTCAACCGGCGAGTTTTGCCGCTCGCTGTTTCAGGTGGTCTTTCTTTCCCTCGGTCTAAGTTGGCTGACGGGAATGACGGTCACCCCCTTGCTGTGCGTGATGTTCCTCAAACCGGCCAAGGTCAAGCCCGGCAAGGAGGCCAAAGATCCGTACGGGGGCTTCGTTTTCGCCATCTATCGCCGGATGCTGCTGTTGGCGATCCGCTTTCGCTGGGTCACGGTTCCAGTGGTTATGGCGGTTTTCGGCCTGTCGCTTTGGAGCTTCCAGTATGTTGACCGAAGTTTTTTTCCGGACTCCACGCGTCCACAATTCATGGTCGATGTCTGGTTACCCCAAGGAACGCATATCGATGACACCGTGAAGACATCAGAGAGAATCCAGAAGTATCTTTCCGGTTTGAAGGGTGCCACCAACGTGACAACGCTTGCCGGGGCGGGAGCAATGCGGTTTCTGGTGACCTACGCTCCGGAAAAACCGAATACTGCCTACGCACAGTTTCTGATCGATGTGGAAGACTATCATTTGATCGAGGATTTGATCGCGCAAGTCGAAAAAGAGCTTCCGGACAAGTTTCCCGACATCGAAGTGTATGGGAAAAAAGTCCTGCTCGGGCCGGGAGATGGCGGGAAAATCCAGGCTCGGTTTAGCGGCCCTGATCCGGACATACTGCGAGGGTTGGCCGAACAGACAATCAGTATTCTGCGAGACGATCATGGTGCCAAGGCGATTCGTACGGATTGGCGGCAACGGGTCAAGATTTCGCGGCCAATCCTGGCAGAGGAAGAAGCCAATAATGCGGGTGTTACCGCCCAGGATGTAGCCACAACCATTAAGGCCGGTTTTCAGGGGGCGGCAGTCGGCGTCTATCGTGAAGGCGATGAATTACTTCCCATCGTTTTCCGCGCTCCGGAGAAAGAGCGAGGGAACATTGTATCGATCAATAACCTCCAGATCTGGAGCCCCGCTGCCCAGAAGGCGATTCCACTGAGGCAAGTCGTGCGGAGCTTTGATACAGCGGTGGAGGACGAGATTCTTCAGCGACTGAATCGCAAGACGACAATCACGGTCCATGCCGATCCCACAGTCGGGACCGCTCCGGCATTGTTTAAACGCATTCAGTCCAAAGTCGAATCGCTCAAAATGGGGCCCGACTATGAGTTGGAATGGTGGGGTGAATACCGGGACTCGACAAGAGCACAGGCTGGTATCGCGGCCAGCATGCCTTTATTCCTGATGGCAATGGTCCTGATTGTGATCGCCTTGTTCAATTCACTGCGACTGCCACTGATTATTTGGCTGACCGTGCCGTTGGCGGTCATGGGAGTCACTGCTGGGTTACTTGTGACCAAGCAGCCCTTTGGATTCATGGCCCTGCTGGGGTTCATGAGTCTATCCGGGATGTTGATCAAGAATGCGATTGTTCTGGTTGACGAAATCGAGCATCAGAAACGCAATGGCGTCCCTTCTTTCCGTGCGATTGTCGATTCTGGAATAAGTCGTTTACGGCCCGTCGCCATGGCGGCACTTACGACGGCACTTGGAATGCTTCCACTACTTCTCGACGCATTCTTCGTAGCGATGGCTGTCACAATCATCGCCGGTCTGATGGCCGCCACGGTCCTCACCATGCTCGTGCTACCAGTACTCTACGCCGTCTTTTTCAACGTGAAGTACGACGAGTCGCTGCTGGTGGCGAAAAAGTGATCACGACCGTCTGGGGCCGGCATCTCGAAGCTCAATTCCGCACCCAAAAGTTGCGCCATCGTGAGGCCGGGAACTTCATTTGCACGACGTTTCCGTGGTGATCGGCTTGGCCGCGAGTGGCGCCCCGCACCTTGGCGGCGGGCACCGATAGAAGCTTGGGAAACGGCACGGGATTTTCAAGCATGGCAGGCATTTGGCGTCATAGTCGTCACAGCTGCCGCAGTACTTGGGCAGGCAGATACAAGGTGCGCACTTGGCATCATAGTTGTTACAACTGCCGCAGTACTTGGGCAGGCAGATGCGTGGCGGGCACTTAGGACAGTAGTCGTCCGGGCACCAGATTGCTCTGGTTGGCCGGCAATGCGTTCGGCACGCAGACTTTGCGTTAGCACAATCCACGCATTGCTCAACCGCGACACCTTGCCCCGGCTTATTCTGTGCGAAACCACTTTGACCGAGCGCTGCCGAAACGGCGGCCAGACAAGCGACCGATAGGACTAATCGAACTGCACGCATCGGGCTCACTCCGTTGAAATCGTCCGTTCTCGGGTTCGTAAAGTGTCCGTCTGTTGACCTGCGCACGCTGTCTCGGCAGGTCAGTAATTCGAATCACGAGTTTATTGGCAATCACATGTACCCAGGTTGCAACAGGTTGCGGACACGTTCCCTGATCGTTGTTTCTCGAGTTTCGTATTGGGTAGCTGCAAGTCTGTTGGGGTGTGGATGGCGCACGCCCTACGGGGCCATCGGGACTGGCGGTGCTACGATTACCGGGGCAGCGGGGGCACTGTTTTCGGGCAGTCCTTCCGCCGCAGTTGGGACACCCTCTTCAGGCATGCCGCCGCCGGTCATTCGCGTTTGCCAGCCACCTCCCAGTGCCCTGTAGATCGATACAACATTCACGACGACTGTGCCGCGAGCGGTTGCCAGTTGGTCCTGCCGGTCGGCAAGGATTTGTTGCATATACACGACTGGCTGAAAGTTGATCTTGCCTCGGCGATATTGCGTGGTCGCGATGTCGACAGCTCGCTTCGCCTGTGCGGCCGATTCGGTAAGTGCCGTCACGCGTTCCCTTTCTTTCAGAAAGGAAACGATTCCGTCTTCGGCTTCCTTGCTGGCTGCCAGCACGGTGTTTTGGTAATCGATAACCAGTTGGTGGAAAACGGCCTCCTTGGCGCGGACATTGTTGCGGATGCGCCCATAGTTGAGTATGTTCCACCGAAAACCCGGGCCGATTGCGCCGGCAAACGCGTCGGGCGTGAATAGCTGGCTCAGATCCTCGGATTCGAATCCGAGGAAGCCGGTGATCGCAATTCGCGGATAGAAATCGGATTCGGCGATGCCAATGGCAGCGCTTTGGGCCGCGGCTAGACGCTCCGCACGACGCACGTCGGGGCGTCTGCGGACCAATTCGGCGGGGATTCCCACCATGATCTGGGCTGGAGCGTTGGGAATCTGGCCCTGTCCGAGTTCCTCGGTCAAGTCCCGCGGCGGCACACCCAGGAGAATACAAATGGCGTTTCCGGCCTGACGAATACCGCTTTCAAACGTTGGAAGAGCCGACTCGGTCGTTGCCAGATTCTCCTTCGCCTGGGCGACGTCGAACTCAGTGACCTTGCCATTTCGGAACTGGACATCCACGATCTCGAGCGTCCGTTTTTGGAGTTCGACGTTCTTCTCCGCCAGTTCAAGTCGCTGTTGAAGTGTGCGGAATTGGATGTAGGCCGTTGCGACTTCCGCTTGCACCAGGACCAAGACGTTGTCGAACCTCTCGATACTCGCGTTCAACAAAGCGTCTTGAGATTCGATCGCACGTCGGTATCGACCCCAGAAATCAAGCTCCCACGTAGCGTTAAACCCGGTATCCCAAACATCAAAGTCATTTACTGGAAAAACGTTGGCGAGCGCACCCGAATTATTGACCCGCGTGTAGTCTCCATATGCCTGTTGAATCTGTGGACCTAAATTCCCTCGGGCGATACCCAATCGGGCGCGCGCTGCGAGAATTCTCATGCCGGCGCTTTGGAGTGTCAGGTTCTGGCTCGATGCACTGGCAATCAATTGGTCCAACACAGGATCACCGAGTGCGTACCACCAGTTACTGTAGTCGGTCGGGTCGCTGACAACGTCGGGATTCTCGAAATCGATCCACGCGTCGGCGACCGGTGCGGGAGGGCGGCAGTAGTCAGGGCCTACCTTAAAGCCTTGGTGGGCCCAGCGACGAATGCTTGTGCAACCGGATGTAAATGTAAGAACGGGAAGTAGCAGTACAAGAAAGGTCGCCACGAACCGTACCGGCGCACCTGGCGAGACCGGCCAACGCGCGGATGGCGACTCATAAACACGAATACGCATCAAACTCCCCCCTCGATATCCGAAAAACGTGCAAGGTAGCCTTCTGCACACGATGGCTGAAACGTCGAGGAAGCTCCAACAACGTCCAGCGGTTCAGCCGCAAAACTGCTCCTTTCCGAATATTCGGTCAAATAGGAGCTACCGCTGCATTCGATTCTGCTCATTAAGGGCGGGTTTTCAAGAGTTTCGACTGTATCGATTGTCGGGATTACTCGGGTTATTCGGACCACGCGTTTTGTGCCGATTTCCGCATTTCTTGCGTTTCAAGGTGAACTTCCCGATGCAAAACGGCATCGCTGTTTCCAGTTTGGCGTTTCTAGCTCCGCATTCATGCGGTCCGCTCTTTCGACCCGAAACCCGCCGCACGAATGGGACTCGAGTGTGCGAAAGAGAAGAGAAAACCACCGAACACACCGAAGACACAGAAAGGCGGGGATCGCTTTGCCAAAGACGTTTGCTTCACATGGATACGAGTAGCCCCGAACGTTCAGAACCCAACAGCCAACGAGGAACGCTCAACGGACGAACGGTGATGTTTCGAGGAAGACCGTCCCTACGCCAAAGACGTTGTGATTCGCCAATCAAAAACGGGCGCACACGTCCCGGCCCCCATGAGCTCGTCTCATGGGTGAAGCAGTCTCGCAGTTAGCCGAGGCCCGAACTCCCAACCGCAGTCCGTTCGAAATGACCCATTGGAAGCCGCGTCACATTCGTACTCGGAACTCTCCCGGAGACAGCAACCTTGCTCAAGAGCCCGAGTGGATGGTAAGGGCCGATAGCCGCAACGCTCATGGAATCATCTCGAAGAATGACTGTGAGTTGTCGCCTTATACTGAGGTTGATCGCAGGTGGAGGGTGCAAGAAAGTAGACTCTGTTTTGGCGCGTCTTCGTGCCGCGAGTTCGACCGCCTTCGGTAGGAAAAAACGGTCACCCGCGGTGATAAACGGCCGTTGCTCTAGCATGTTTGTGTCCGATTGAATAATATAGAGCTTTAGAAGTTCCGTTTGCGATAGACGGTATCAGGGAGGGAATCGCTGTTAGCGATTCGTGGACGGTCAACTGGGGCACGCATTGATTCGACGTGGACCGGTTGTCAAGAATGTCAAGATGGAGCGAGCGATGTCTCAAGCCAGCAGTACAAAAACACCACGTACGACCATCGCCGAGGCGATGGCGGTCCCTTTTCGTTTTCGTGATGACAAGCTTCAGTTTTGCGTGATCACATCCAGAAAGCAGAAGAACTGGATTTTCCCCAAAGGTGTCGTCGAACCGGGGGACAGTTTGGAAGAGACCGCGCTGAAAGAGGCATTCGAGGAGGCCGGTCTCAAAGGCAAAATCACCGGCCAACCACTTGGATCGTATCAGACCAAGAAATGGGGTACATCGCTCAATATCACCGCTCTGTTGATGAAGGTGGGCAAGAGTGCGGATCAGTGGCACGAAGATGACGTGCGACAGCGCCGCTGGGTCGATCCGAAGACGGCGCACCGGTTGCTTTCCAGATCGGAGCTTAAAGAGTTCACCGACCTCGCCGTTCGGCAAATCACACGCAAGTGAGCACAACGCCGCGTTGGTTGTCGCTTTGCGACTACGTTGACCGTTCCTTCCTTGTTTTCTCAGGTTTGTGTTTTCGTAACTGTTTAGCCGTCTGCAGTTGGATTTGCATTTGCATTTCGCTGCTGTTTTTTGGCTGATCGACCCCAACGGCCTTGTGCCGTTGGTGAGCGAGTCTATTGAGCTAAGGCCGGCATGTCATGCCGACGGCCGCTCCCTCCCCGCCGCCTTTGGCGGCGGGGAGGGAGCGGAAAGGGGGTTTCCATCACATGCTTTTTGGTTCGAGAGACTTATTCACCCATGGGACAAGCCCATGGGGGTCCTTCGACCAACGCGCGTTCTCCATTTGCCTAAAGTGTAACGTGTTTTCTTCGTTTTTTTGTGGCTCTTCAATGAGTGATGCCTTCATGGCAGGTGGTGTACCCGCTTTCTTTCGGGAAGTGTCTCGTTGGGCACTTGCCGTTCATATCGGACGGACACCGTACGAATATTCGTGTTTTCGGTGACGGATCCTGGATCGATCTTAAGGTGTTTCGCATCGATGACTCACAAGAAAGCCTGGGTGGCCTTCATTGTCTTGCTGTATGCCGGCCTGATTACTTCGCATTGGCACCCTTATCCGGACAGCGCCGTCTACCTTCTATTGGCTCGCAGTATGCGCGAAGGGACGGGTTACGCGATTCATGGGTTCCCCCATGGGAAGTATCCGCCAGGCATACCGATCTATCTGGCTTCGATGACGAGCATGGGGCTCGGCAGCATGCTGGCGTTGAACACGGCGATGGTAGCAATGGGGCTTACAGCCTTGGGATGCGCGTACGGTATGCTTCGCGAGCTAACCACGATTCGGTCGGCGTGGCTTATCACGCTGGTCCTGGCTTTTTGTTATGAGGGATTTCAGCTTGCCGGCGCACAACTGAGCGACATTCCATTTGTAATGCTTGTGAACGCCGGATTGTGGGCACTTCTGGTCGGTTTTCGCAGGTCGAGCGGTTGGTTTGTCCTGGGTGCCGTCCTACTGGCGGTCAGCTGCTGGGTACGTGTGGTCGGTGTGCCTCTGTTGCTGGCAGTTTCCGTGGGTCTGTTGTTTCAGGCTCCATGGGGAGAAAAACGGAGAGTCTTGCCTGCAATCACTATCCTGGCAGTCGGTGCGCTGGCGGCAGCTGCGGGCTTGTTCTTGCGGGATCGGGCGGTGCAAAGTGTTGTCATGACCACCAGTTATGCGGCCGAGTTGTCTGCGATTACACAGCACGGTCCAGTGCAGTGGGTTTGGAATTCGGTGGCACATGCCTACTTGACCAGCGAACACTTGTCACGTTTATTGACCGGCCAGCGTATGGCAAATCTCCTGGCGGTTGTTCTTTTCTGGGTGCCGATCACGATCGGAGGCTGGCGAGCATGGCGTAAGAAGCAGTTCATCATCGTTCTTGCCGTGGTCGGTTATCTGGCTGCGCTGTTCGTCCTGAGTGTTTCGATCGCAAGATACCTGCTGCCGATGGCTCCACTGCTGCTTCTGTTTCTTGGCAACGGTGTTCAGTGGTTAACGGTACGTATACGCCGGCGGAGTTGGCAACGATCAACCTTACCCGTTTTTGGTGCGCTGCTGCTTGTGGGCGTAAACTTGCCGAAAGACGTGAGGCTTGTCTATTTAGAGCACCATCCTGATCGTATTGTGTTGCAAGGAAGCCAGGACATCTACGTCACGGCCGATTTTCTGCGTCGAAACCTGGCTGCGGATCAGCCGTTCATCAGCGAACGTTGCCCTTCCGTTCTGAGCTACTTTGCCGACCGGCCTTATGATGTTCCTGGAGTGGCCGTCTTGGGGTACCGGACGCCGGTCAATGCGTTTCGCGACTATCTCCGCGACACCGATGTCGATTGTATCCTTCTTTGGACGGAGCCGCTTCACCCATCGTTTCCGAAGCGATTTCAACAACGCAAGGCCATCTTGCTCGAAATGGGATACCGCCAGGCGTTTGTTCGTGGGCAGATTCGCGCGTATTGCCGCCATCGTTCAAGTTCGGAAAACGCCCAGCATGCCGACTAGCCCGGCTAGTTCATGAGGTTCATTGCGAAAATACAGCCATGTGGCCCAGGCCCAGCATCCGGATTCGGACTGCGTCTGAAGGCCCGAAATCGTCCAAACTCGCTCAACAGGGCTTTTCAAACGGTTCGACGGAAAAACAGACGCCTCAAGAGTGCTCGGTCCTCATCCTTCACACCACCGCTTGCCCACCATGCAACAAGGAAGCCGCCTAACAAGACTGCGGACCAGATGACAACTGCCGGACCGACTGGTTGCCAAACCAACCCCACTGCAGCAATCCCGAATGCCACGAGTACTTGATGGAGAAGCTCATATATTGGTAGGTGAACTGACGTATCGATCTGGACTAGAAACCCGAATGCCAATGTCGTCAGCATCATTCCAATTGCTAAAGTGACTGTCGCGCCGACAGGGCCGAACAGACGTGCGGCCACCAGAGTACTGACAGCCATTATTGGAACGCAGGTCAGTGTCAGCGTCAGAGACGGGCGAATATGACCGCGGCTTCGCAGAACAGTAATTCCGAGTATTGCAAACGCGCCGATGCTCGTTGTACAGATTTGAATGGCCAAATAGAACCCCGCATCGGCCGACATCGTCCCGAAGAACAGGCGACAGATCTCCGTAGCTTGGCTGCTGACGATTGCCGCAAACGGGATTAAAACAAGTCCCATCATGCGGTAGGCGCGTCGAATCGTCGAAGTGATTTCGGCGTTGGAAATGCCGTCTGCCGCCAGCGCGGGAACCAAACCCGCGAAAAGACCTGCTCCAAAAGCCAACGGGGCGCGTGACAGCGCGAAAGCACTGGCATAGCCGGCCGTTTGGCGGGCGATTCCGACTGCGGTCAGGGCCCAGAGATCGAAGTTCGTA
>JAJSAJ010000298.1 GCA_024274855.1 Planctomycetota bacterium
AAATAAGTCAGTTCAATTCGGTCACCAACCGACGCCGATAGATCGTCGGCCGCCCAGCTTGTCAGGACGATGCCATCGTCCGGTAGCGGAGCAATCCGTTTCCCGTCGAGCGTGAGCAGTGGAAACTGGTTCGTAAAATCGATTGCCGTGACCATCGAGTAGGGAATGGCATGTCCAACGGCCTGACCGTCAGCCGAACACTTCCGGATGGCATTCGCCAGGTAGGTGAAGACCGGTTGGCCGCCGCGGTGGCCGAACGCCTGTTCAGCCGCCTGCCGCACTTCGGGTGGCAGAATCATCTGCTGGCTGCTGATGCCGAGATAATCGTAAATCACATCCGGTTTGGCTACGTCGTCTGGCTGGTAGGCCAACTTCGGATGGCTCAGCACCAGCCCCAGATCCTCCAAGGTTGGCTTCAGCGCGGCCTCGAGCGCCCTGCTTGCGGAACTGCCGGGCGGGTGATCGGCAACCAGGCCGGCAACCAGGATCGCGTTCACTTTGTCCGGCTGTTTCAAAGCCCGTTGGATGGTCTTGAGAGCCAGGTACGCATTGCGCGGTGTCTGCTGGCTGCCCCGCAGTTGAAAAGCCCCCAACCCTTCCGCCGGCACGATATCGACAACACGCAGTCGTGGCAGGCTGCGAATTCGATCTTCCTTGTCCCCCAGAGGGCTGTCGGCTGGAATGCCCTCGGCTTTCGGAAGCCGAACCGTGACGTGGTCGCCGATCCGTGCGTCGATTTCATCGGCCAATACACGGTTCAAGACGATCTGACCGGGACCAGGCATCTTCCGCGGTCGCGAGCTTTTCGGCCCCAGGTCCCAGAAGGTCGCAGATCGATCTCCGTGGGCCGACACGGATCGACTGCCAAGTACATTGACTTTGGCCGCCCGATAGATCCCCTTTTCGGTGCGATGCTCGACCGTGCCACCGGAAAAGAACATCACGGGCACAGCATGGCGATAGTGGACAGCGAAAGCCGGATCCGATTCCAATTCAAGAGCAAGGCGGGCACGAAAAAAACGATTGACGACCAAAACCTCGTCGATTTTCCCGAGACGGTCCAGCGTCAAATGCCGAAGACTCCCGCGCACACTGTCACCCACCAACAACGCACCGGTCAGAACGGCTGTTGCCGCGGCCACTCCCAACGCAACCGTGGTGTGGAGCCGCCAATGGTATCGCAGACCGCGAATTGCCAGTCCGATAAGTGTCACAACCTGTACCCAATCCGATAAATCAAGGCCTCCGACCGCAGCGACACCGCGTCAGGGGCTCAGCCCCGAAAGGCCGGCCTTTATCCGTTCAGGATGGAGTTAACGTCGCGAAGCGGCCATCACGATCGTCCCGAGTACACCACCCGAGTAAACCCACATCAGGGGCGTTTCCACACACTAGCTCGCATGTACCCGTTTCCCAAACCCGACTTCCAGCTTGCCGTTGTCCAGGTGGAACTGTCGCTGTAACAACTCGGCCAATTCCATGCTGTGGGTTACCACAATGAGCATCATGGCTTCACTCTGTTGGAGCTCGAGCAGCAGTTGAGCGACCGTTCGTGCACTGGTTTGGTCCAAGTTTCCGGTCGGTTCATCGGCCAGAAGCAACTTCGGCCCGCAGACCAACGCGCGGGCAACGGCCACACGCCCGCGCTCCCCTCCCGACAGTTCGGAGGGATGGTGGTCCAGCCGATCCTGCAAACCGACACGGCCAAGCAGATCCCGTGCTCTTCGGCATACCGCCTCCGAAGGGCGTCCCTCGGCCAATGTTGGTATCAATACGTTTTCCAGGACCGACAACTGGGGCAACAAATAATGCTCTTGAAAAATAAAACCGATATGGCGGTTGCGGAATCGGGCTAACTTGGGTTCCGACAGCAGGTACGGATCTTGGTCATCGAATGAAACCCGGCCCTCGGTTGGTCGATCCAACGTTCCAATCACGTGCAGTAAAGTGCTTTTACCCGAACCGCTCGGCCCCAATATGGCCATATTTTGACCGGCTGACAGTTCAAGCGACACCCCGTTCAAGACGACCAGTGGCTCGGTACGCGTTGCATATTGTTTGACCACACGTTCGACAATTAGATCGGCCATTTTCACTAACTCCCCGTGCCCCCACAAGCAAACCGGCTTACCCGCGAGCCCAAACCCCGACCGCTCGGCTTCCCCCCCGCTAATGTGACGTAATCGCCTCCGCACTTCAAGCGGCCGCTGCCCCACTTGCCGTCGGCGACCCACACCGAGAACCAAACAATCACGATGATTGTTTGCTCGTGTTGAAGATTTTTTGCGTCGGCTCGATGAGGTGGAACGTGTGATCCGAGTAGGTGGGCCCGTGGCATTTCCTCTGGCTCAAGAACAGGTGGGTTTTGGGTATTCAGTTCAGGCGGTCGTTCACGGGGTTTTCGTCTGCCATCGCGTTAGCACCGGAGCGTTCCCCGATTTATCATTAGTCATTTGACATTACTCATTTATCATCAAGAGAGGCAGCCCTGCGGGGTCATACTCTTTCCACTGAAAAAATGATAAATGAAAAATGCCCCTCAACGCACTCTCACCGTGAACGGTTGCCAGTTCAGGCGGTCATGGAACGGCAAGAATAGCCAGGCATCCCAATCCATAGAACGTGTACTCGACATCGCACTCGGTATCCCAGGCAGCGGCGCGAAAGCCTCCCTCGGGGTCCTGCAGTTGTTCAACGAACCGTCTGGCCGGGCCAAGAGCGATTGCGTCGAGCCGATCGAGATCAGCCAGTGTCATCAGGCCAGTGAATGTGCTTAATACATCGGCAATCGGAACTCGCGAATTGGCCAACTGTCCGCCTTCCGAGCCCTGCATGCGTGCCAGAAACGCGGCCGTTTGTTCTATCGTCTCGGTAGTCAACGCGTCCAGGATCAAAAGCGAGCCGATCGCAGCTGCCGTAGGATTAGTCCCTGCCCGCTTGGCAACGCGAATTTCGCGAAATCCGCCTCCTTCGGCTCGCTGGCTTTCGATGAACCCAACGATCTGCTCCGGCTGTGCGATTGCGTGGTCAAGCAATTCAAAGCAGGTGAGCGTCAGAAATGTCTGATAGACGCTTCCAGCCGCTCCACCTGGCCCTTTGGCGTATCCGCCGTCCTCGCACCGAAGCTGTTGAAGATGCGAGATTACCTGTTGCTTCCAGGGTTCCGTTCCGTCGCCAAATATAGGCTGTCCCGTAATGGCCTCGATAATGGCCGTTGAGAAAACGATCGATGTCAGGTCGGCGGGCAACGCATGCTCGACCGATTGCGTTCGCAGCAGAGTGGCGGCGGGGGCGGCGACTTCGGAATCGAGTTGACCGAGCATCGCGAGAGCGCGCAACCCGAAACTCGTGTAGTACGGGTCACTGGCGCCAAGTCGGCCACCAAAACCGCCATCCGGGCGTTGGGCCGCTCGCAAAAACCGCGTGTGCCGCATGCGAGTCGCCTCGGGCAATCGCGCAATCCCGCCGGATAGTCGAAACATTCGTCGAAGAAGATAAGAACGTAGCGGCAGCACTCGCTTCCCCCAATCGCGGAATCCCAATCGCGGAATCCCAGTCGCGCACAAAACAAGCCTGCCATCGTTGTCCCATGGCAGGCTTGTCCCCATGTCCTCGTTCGACTATTCGCCCGTATAAGGCAATAGAGCCATAAACCGAGCTCGCTTGATCGCTCGGCTTACCTCATGCTGGCTGGCCGCGGAACAACCGGTCTTGCGGCGTCCCACAATCCGGCCATGACGGTTGACCAGTTTCTTGAGCAACTCGACGTCTTTGTAATCGACGTACATAGGTCGTGGCCGCTTGCCATCGACGAAAATCGGATCTTTCTTCTTGCTTCGGGCACGCGCCTTCGAGCGCTTTCGAGCCCTTGTTGTGCGTTTCATATTCGATTTATTTCGTACCTAAAAAACTTGTCCCTAAAAAACCTTGTCCAATGCCGGGGCACCAAATCCCCCTGATGGCAACATCTGTCTCACGAGAACCCGCCATTTTACGCAATTCAGCGCACAACGCAAGTCTGCCGGTGGAGAACGGTGTCGATCATAAAATGGAACAGATGTCGCAGGGGCTCCGGCTCGATCTCGTCGGCCACTGTCTGAGCCCGTTTTCGGTGCTTTTGGACCAATTGACTGGCTTTCCTAAAGACCCCAGTCTTCTCGTAAAGCAACCTCACCTGCTTGATACACGCATCGTCCGGCTGGCTTGATGGCTGGACCAACGACCGCAACGCCGCGCGTCCATCCGGGGGGGTAGCCTCCAATGCGAGCGCCCAGAGCACTGTGGGGCGACCGCCAAGTACGTCGCCACCTGCGGAAATCTTGTTCGTGTGGTCACGGTTCCAATCATCCAGATCGTTCAAGATCTGGAATGCGACGCCCAGATTTCGTGCAAACCGGCGAACCGGTTCGAGGTACGCGTCCAGGGGCCCTGCCAGACGTAGGCCGACCAGAATGGCCGCCTCGAAGGCCGGCGCGGTCTTGAGTGCATAGATTTTCAGTGCGTCGATTGGTGACACTTGTTTATCCGTCGAATCTCGCCATACCAATTCAGCGCCTTGCCCTTCGGTCAGTTTCATATGGGCATCGGCCAGACTGTCCAAGATATCGCTGACCGTATCCGGCCCCAATTCTCGCGATTGGCGGCTTACCAACCGGTAGCCCATACCGATCAGGTAGTCGCCCACATTGATCGCCGTGGCAATCCCATACCGTCGGTGGAGCGTCGGCACCCCGTAACGAAACGGGTCGTCGTCTTCAATATCATCATGAACCAGAGACGCTGTGTGGAACGACTCGATCGACATGGCACAGCGAAGAACAGCATCGGAAATCTTCGAGTACGAAATACGGCCCGATTCGGTCTCATTACCGGTTTGGTCACCAGCCGCACGATTTTCGGTCAATGCATCGTAAACGGCTAACGTGATAAACGGGCGTGAATACTTGCCTCCCTTGCCGAGGAAATCATAGGCAATTGCCTCGGTGGCGGCGATCGGATCAAGCCGGCCGTTCTGTCCGTCCGCTCGATCCGCTTGGCCGGGCAGAGCCGTTTGACTTCGCCGACGAGGAACCAACTGCTCCAACCGCGGCGGCTCGAAAATCGATCCGGCCAGCTGCATCAGTTGCGCGTATCCACCGACTGTTATTGCCGAGTCGGTCTGTTGCAATTTGATCATTTCCCGGACCCAATCGCCATCCACCTTGGTTTTGCGGCACTGATCGGAAAGCAAGGGAATGGCAATGCAAGGCAAGCCGGACAGCAGGACTTTATCGATGGCCTTTTCAAGAACCGCCAAACAAGCGACGCCAAGAACCGCATCGACTTCGCCATTCATGATGATTTGCATAACCAGCGGAGCGCCCTCGGCCACCATCACTTTGTAGCCCATCTGCTCGGCCATTGCCCGATAGCTGGAAATATCGCACGCTCCGCAGCCTTGGCAATGCAATCCAAACTCGTCGTATGGGGCCTCACAGGTTTCGGCATGTTTCAAGCAGTGGGGCAGCAGCAGCAAACGCCGTTCCGGCGGCACAGCCGCAAACTGCTCTCGCCAGAAAGCCGAGGCCAGAATGACCATCGTCCAACCGAGATAATCTCTCGGCATTCCAAGCGACTGGAGCACGTGATCGGATCGATCCATCAGAACAGCCGTGGTCAACCGTCGCGGCTTGTCGAGCACGGAAACCAGCTGCTCGCAATGGCATCGAATGCGATCCCGCTCGTCTCGGGCCAGCGGGATTTGTTTCAGATGGTCCGTAATACATCCGAACGGATCGCTGTTGGCGGCCGATGAGGAGTTGTTCGT
>JAJSAJ010000299.1 GCA_024274855.1 Planctomycetota bacterium
ATCAGATTGACCTGTCGAGTCAGATACTGGCCATCGCCGATCGGAATATTCAACATGGCAGGGACTTGGACCGTTACGGTCATTCCGGCCAGGTCGTCGCCGACAACTTTGCGTATTTCGTCTTCGTGCCAGACTGGATCTAAAAAGCCCTTCATGCTGTGGCTTTGAAAGACGATGTCGGACAAGATGCCGTTGAGCCGTTTGTTCGCCTCTTCGGTAAAGCCTGCCATGACAGCGTTGACAATAATCAACGTGGCCACACCGAGCGTCACGCTGATAATCGAAGCCAGGGCAATATAGCGTGTACGCAAGTACCGCCATGAGAGAAGCAGTTTGTACATAGCCAATCCTTCGGCTGAATAAGAACCGTCCGTTTGTTCATGAATCCGTGTTCGGTGGCGTGGTTTTCGACCATCCCACGCTTCGTTCAAATGTCCTTTGTCCCGTCAGTCGTTCGGCTTCAATAGAGGAAAAAGGATCACTTCGCGAATCGATTGGGCATTGGTCAACAGCATGACCAACCGGTCGATTCCGACGCCAAGTCCACCGGCAGGGGGCATCCCGTGCCGTAACGCCGCGATAAAATCGTGATCCATCCGTGCCATCGACTCGTCTTCGGGCATGCCTTCCAGCTGTGTTTGAAATAGCGACTCCTGTAAATCAGGATCGTTCAATTCGGTATAGGCGTTCGCAATTTCCATACCCTCAATGAACAGTTCGAATCGCTCAGCAATTCTCGGATTCTCGCGGCTTCGTTTAGTCAATGGACATATACTGGCCGGATAGTCGATGACGAAAACGGGTCCTTGCAACGCATCCTCGACCCGCTGCTCGAAAATAAAATTCTTGACCACATCAGGATGCTTGTCCTTCGTATCAAATCCGATGTCTTCGGCCAGTTTTCGGACTGCCGAATCGTCGTCTGGGGCAACGCCTGCGTGACGTTCAAACAGTTCGTCGTAGGTGATGCGTGCAAACGGGGGCGCGAAGTCGATCGTCTTCTCGCCCCACGGCCGCTGATACGCACCGCCGATCGCTTCGATCGCCTTGACGATCATCGTCTCGGTCAGATCCATCATCGTTTCGTAGTTCCCGAATGCCTGATAGACCTCGAGCATCGTGAATTCGGGATTGTGCCGCGGACTGATTCCCTCGTTACGATAGACGCGGCCCAGCTCATAGACACGTTCCAAGCCACCGACCAATAGCCGTTTCAGATGCAATTCGAGCGCAATACGCATGTAGAGGTCGATATCGAGCGCATTGTGATGGGTCGTAAAGGGACGAGCCGCCGCGCCACCGGCGATCGCGTGCAACGTCGGACCCTCGACCTCCACGAACTGCTGATCTCCCAGCGTCCGACGAATGGACTGGACGATTCTGGTTCGGTCTAGAAAACGCGGAAGCACGCCCTCGGAATAGATAAGGTCGAGATAGCGTTTTCGTTGACGAAGCTCGGGATCACTCAGCCCGTGATGCTTCTCTGGAGGTGGCTCGATCGACTTGCACAGAAAATGCAGCTTGTCGGCGAAGATCGTCAGCTCGCCCGTATTCGTGCGGGCCAGCCGGCCATCCACACCAACGATATCGCCCAAGTCGAACTGCTTAGCAAGCTCGAAATCGGTATCGCCCACCTGGCGTTTACCCACGAAAAGCTGAATGTCGCCAGTCCAGTCGCGAATGTTCAGGAAAATCAGCTTGCCTGTCGGGCGCTGCAGCACTACCCGGCCCGCCGCGCGAACCTGAGGGCCAATCATCTCGCCACGCCCTTGGTCGGATTTCCACTGCCGTAAATCGATTTTTTCACCGTCCGGTATTTCGGGCAGCGACCGTTCTTCACCCGACTCGAGCTTGTAGCGAATTTCCCCCGCTTGCTTACGGATGTCAACGACCAGGGAGCGATCATCAAATCGTCCGCCCCAGGGATCGACGCCAAGCTGGATGATGTGCTGTAGCTTGTCGCGCCGCGATGTCTCGTGGATACCCATTGCGTCATCCGCGGGTGTCGTTTCGGGGGGCTTGTTCCCAGTTGGTTTGGTCATGGTCGGAATGGATTCTCTTTGGCTGCAGCACGTGTCCCAAGGCTCCGATCCCAAGATCAGGGCTCGTAATCGATCAATGGAGTAAGACGCAAGAACCGCGATATTCTAGTGAAACAGGGCGGTCGGTCAATGTCAGTCCAGCGAAGGCGATAAATGGGAAGCTGGGGCAAAACAGCTGATTTGCAGTGTTTTGTCGTGTTTCTCTGTGCGGTGGGACCGAAATTGGATACCGATGTCGGCACGTTTTTATCGAATAACGGGTTACAAGGCGTCAAGAAAGCCCGCCGTGCACGCTGTGAAGACGGCATCGAGCGTCGGGCAGGAGTTGGGGAATTACGAGACGCGGCACGCGTCCGTTATCGGAAAGACGCCTGATATGGGAACCGATCCGGCACCGAGAGCCGGGACGCTCGACTTCAGGGCGAGCCGGCCGTTAAGATACAGGCTATGGACAACGACCACACGCAACCACAGTCGGACGATGACCTGCTAAAGGCTCGCCAGTTGAGTATGCATGGGACGCAGCCGCCCGCGCCGGTGCCCGGGTACGATCTGACGCAACTGCTCGGGACTGGAGCATACGGCGAGGTCTGGATTGGTTTGGATCGAACGACTGGTCGCGAGGTGGCGGTCAAGTTTCTTCGGCACCGACAAGGTGTTGATTGGTCGTTGCTTTCTCGCGAGGTCGAGAAACTGGTTTTTCTTTCGGCTGATCGCTATGTTGTCCAACTGCTTGATGTCGGTTGGGATGCGGATCCGCCTTACTATGTGATGGAGTACATGGAGCACGGGTCGCTCGAGCAGCGATTGCAGCGAGAGGGTCAGCAGGCGGTCGAGCGGGCAGTGGCGTTATTCCACGAGACGGCAATCGGTTTGAATCACGCTCATGCCAAAGGGGTGCTGCATTGTGATCTTAAGCCGGCCAACATTTTGCTCGACCAGGACGGCAGGCCCCGACTGGCCGATTTCGGACAGGCGCGGTTGTCCCACGAGCAGACACCGTCGTTGGGTACGTTGTTCTACATGGCCCCTGAACAAGCTGATTTGGAGGCCGTTCCGGATGCTCAATGGGATGTCTATGCGTTGGGGGCGATCCTATATCGCATGCTCACCGGTCAGCCGCCTTTTTATTCGGATGACATTTCCAGGCGAATTGATCACACTCCGGTCCTCTCTTCCCGGCTTCGGGTATATCGACAGTGGATCACGTCACAGAGCAAGTCTGAGAATGGATTACGCGTTGCGGGTTTGGACCGCGCGTTAGGCGAGATTATTGCGCGATGTCTGGACGTTCGGGCATCGAGTCGTTACGCGAATGTTCAGGAGGTACTCAGTGCATTAGACGCTCGCGAACTAGCCAGATCACGACGTCCATTGTTGTTGTTGGGCATTGTCGGGCCGCTGCTGCTGATGATCGTGATGGGGGTTTTCGGTTGGCGGGGTTATCACCGAGCATTGCAGGATTCAGATCGAGCTGTTGCACAAAAGGTCGTTCAGAACAATGCGTTGGCTGCCAACTTTGTTGCCGGAACCGTGGCGACGGAAATCGAACGGTATTTTCGTGCGGTGGACGACGTGGCACACGACGGGCGACTGGATGATCTGGTTCTGGATGTCTCCGACCGGTTAAGCCCGTTGTTGAGTAAACTGGCTGATCCGGATCTACCGCATGCCGAGTTCGTGGATTTACGTGAGGAGTTTCTTGTTGCCCCGGCGAGACACGCCTTACAGACGAGGATCGAATCCCTGATGGCCGATCGGCGTCTGCCGAGAGTTGCAAGTTGGTTTGTATGTGACCAACGGGGCACGCAGATCGCGGCGGTTTTCAATCGATCGACCTCGCCGACCATCGGCAGCAACTACGCTTATAGAACGTACTGTCATGGCGGTCTGAAGGACTTGGATCCTGATGCGCGTCCGCTTCCCGGCCGGCACATTCTGAAAACACATCTGTCGGCACCGCTGCGCAGCACGGCAACGCACACGCTGAAACTTGCCGTCTCGACGCCCCTGTTCCGCTCGGGCAAGCCGGATGAGTTCATTGGCGTGTTGGCGTTGACCGTCGAGGTTGGTGATTTCTTGACGTTTGCAGCCAGCCGTTCGCAGTTTGCCGTACTGGTCGATGGACGTGATGACGGTTTTCGGGGCACCATCCTTCACCATCCGTTGTTTACGAAAGTGTTTCACGACAAGGGCCGACTACCGGCCGAGTTTAGTCGTTACCGAGTACCAGTCGACCAGAAAGCATTCGCGGATCACAATTACCATGATCCCTTGGGGGATTCAAAAGAAGGCAAGGAATATAATCGGACCTGGATTGCCGCTCGAGCGGACGTGTCGATGACGAGGCATCGCAATCAGAAAGGGGAGGGACGTACGAAAACTGGACTGATCGTATTGATTCAGGAAGACAAAGAGGCTGCGATGCGCCCGGTGCGCGAACTCGGTGGACGTCTTGCTCGCGAGGGGTTATTTGCCATCGGCGGGATTGTGTTGGTGGTCTTGCTCATTTGGTATTTCGTTCTGCGTGTAATAAGTAAACCACGCAACTCGGACGTGGCGACGCTTTCCGACGGACCATCGATCGGCAAGCCGACTCCGTCACATTCCACGACCACTATTCTAGCGGATCTTCCGGATCGCAAGCTGAAATAGTGTACAGTTTTTTTGGGTACCGGTCTTGCAGTAAGGGCCGGCGAAGCAATGGTTGTC
>JAJSAJ010000300.1 GCA_024274855.1 Planctomycetota bacterium
CAACCGCTGATACGCTCGCAAAAGAAGCTAACCAGGTAAGGATTCACCGCGTCAATCACGAACTGCCACGAACTGCCGCTCGCGACCGTGCATGCATGCTTTCGTTCGTCGCCGAATTTCGCCGCTCACAGCCCGAGCTATTTCAGACCACCAGACGAGGCCAAGATTCTTGGGAGGCCAAGAGACGAAACAGGAAAGAAGAGAACGCCCACAGATGGCAAAGCGGGACCTCGGATACGACGGGAGGTCGGGACGCGTGAACGGGGCGCTATCAATAAACAAGTTTCCCCAATACCCGCATTAATAGCCCATGGCACAACCGTCTTTGCGTGGGTCCGAGCCGCCGAAGTATCGTCTCGGCTCCGCCATGCGCCAGATTCCCTGGTAGCCGCCAAAGGCACTGGTCCCTTTCCGAACCGTGTGTCCCATCTCAACCAGTTCTTGCTGCACCGATTCGGGCACATGTCGCTCCAGCGTCACAACTCCGGGACCCGTACTACGAAATCCGGTCGGTTTAGAACTTTCAGAATGGCTTACGCGAGGATGCTCGCCCGCCTGCTGGGCTGACATGTGGAAGTCAATCGTGTTCAAGAGCACCTGGACCTGACCCTGCGGTTGAAAGTCTCCGCCCATGACACCGAACGAAAACACCGGTCGGCCGGCTTGAGTCATCATGGCTGGAATAATCGTGTGAAACGGGCGTTTGTGAGGCTGCAGTTTGTTCAGATCTTTCGGGTTCAGTGAGAACAGTTTTCCACGGTTTTGCAAACAGAACCCGAGCCCGTCCGGCACGTAGTGCGATCCCCAGCCAAAGTACGTGCTCTGGATCAGCGACACCATGTTTCCATGATCATCAGCGGTCGTCAAATAGACCGTATCCGCGTCGCTTCGCAATCGACCGGCTTTGACATGCTGAGCCGCATGACGTGGATCAATCAATCGAGCCCGCTGGCGTCCATACTCTTTTGAAATCAACTGCTTGACCGGCACGTTTGCGAAATCCATATCGGCATAGTAGACCGCTCGATCCTCGAACGCCAGTTTCTTGGCTTCGATCAGCAGGTGCAAATGTTCGGCCGAATTGGGCTTCAGCGAGCTGATGTCGAAGTTCTCTAGAATATTCAGCATTTGAAGAACAGCCAGTCCCTGTCCGTTCGGGGGGAGTTCCCAAACGTCAAAGCCGCGATAGCTGGTGCTCACCGGATCGATCCAGTTGGCTCGATGGTCGACAAAGTCCTTCATGGTGAACTTGCCACCGACGTTCTCGGAAAACTTGACGATTCGTTCGGCGATCTCCCCCTGATAGAACGAGTCACTTCCCCCTTGCCCCAGCCGTTCATAAAACCGTGCGAGCGCCCGGTTGCGAAACACGGTTCCATAGCCAGGGGGCCGACCTTCAAGAAGAAACACCTCGGCCACGGTCTGATAGCCGGGAGCAGACTTTGATGGTCGCCAATAGGATGCAATCACCGGTGAAACGATGAATCCTTCACGAGCGGTCTGGATGACGGGCGCAAGCAGTTGGTCCAGTTTCCTGGTGCCGAATCGATCGAGCAATGCCGACCACCCACTGACGCATCCCGGCACCGACCAGCTAAGTGGGCTGAGGGACGGAATTTCTTTCAATCCAGCGTCGCTGGCCTGCTTCAGATCCCATGCGTACGGCGAACGTCCGCTGGCATTCAAACCGTACAGTTTCTGTCTCTCTTCGTTCCAGACAATGGCGAACAGATCGCCGCCCGGCCCACAGCTCATCGGCTCGACAAGACTCAACATCGCATTGGCAGCCACCGCCGCATCGACCGCGTTACCACCCGCCCGCAACACATCATAACCGGCCGCGGTCGCCAGCGGCTGGCTCGCACAAACAACTCCGTGCCGGCATGCGACGGTAGATCGATTCTGGTTGCGACCTCGAATTCGCGCCGCGTCGACCAACGGCAAGTTGCCAACCGCTTCACGACCGTCGGCGTCTCCAATCACTAAGTCACTCAAGGCTGTTGACACCAACGCTGCTCCACCGACCTTCAAGAAGGCTCGCCGCTTCATGTCACATCACTCCTTTGTCCGACCCAGACCTCACCCGCAAGTCAAAATCTCTTCGCGCCTCGGCGTCTCTGCATGATGCTCACTTGAGCAACAGGTTCCACGAGCTGTTGGAAGAGCAAGCTGCCGCACTAAGTGGTCCGACTAAGTCTCGCTCTTTTCACCCATGGCTCCC
>JAJSAJ010000301.1 GCA_024274855.1 Planctomycetota bacterium
AAAATGGTCTCGGACTGGGAGCGATTCCGCGGAAAGCTGGTTTTTGCTTGCGACGATGCTTCGACCTTGGAAAACCCACTCTGTGGGCAATCGCAATCAAACCTATGGTTTGTCGACCCGGAGCAACTGGACCGTTTTGGGCCGCGCGAAGGCTTCGGGGGCGTGTGGGTTGACGATTCGGTCCAACGAGGCGAACCGTCCGATCCTTATCTGCTGACCGGTTATGATCGGCGAGTTGTCCACCTGATGCACCAGGCGAGCAAGCCGGTTTCTTTCACATTCGAAGTTGATCGCCATGGAGACGGGCGTTGGACGGAGCTGCTGCGGCTGACCGTGCCCCCAAGACAATACGTGTACCATGTGTTCGGGCAATCTGTCTCGGCCCCATGGATTCGCGTGACTGCTGACACCGACTGTATAGCCACAGTCTATTTTCACTATTCAGCCGATTCGCGGGCCCGAGACGCCTCGGACAAGTTTGCCTCGTTAGCCAGTTCCGGTTCCACACGCACGTTTGGCGTGATTCGGCCACGGGGTGCGAATAAGCGGACGTTGCATTTCGCGGCACGCCGCGACACCGATGGAAAGAACTCGACGGACGTCGGTTACTATGAAATCGGTGCCGACATGAAACTACGCCGCTGCGACGACCTGCAAGCCTACGCCTGGTTGAAGAAGAAGGCACAAATTCCTCCATCGCAATTCACGAACGATTCATGTTCGATCGTCTTCACGGACAAACAGGGAAAGCGATGGAGGATTCCTCGCGGCGTCGATCATAAGCTCGCTCCGCATCGCACGGTTCGCGAGATCATTACCGAGCGGTCGCTGCTGAATTGCGGAGGCTCCTTTTTCGAACTACCGCGAGAAAGTGCGGGGGGCGTGGCGAAGATCCGTCCGATCTGCACTCACGGCCGTGCAATTCATGATTTCTGTTCGTGGCGTGGGATGCTCGTTCTCTCGGGATGCCGGGCCGATCTTCCGACGCGAGGGAACTATGTCGCGTCGAATGACGGCAAGACGGGCCTTTGGTTTGGAACGATCGATGACCTTTGGCAGCTTGGCAAACCGCGTGGAGAGGGCGGCCCATGGAACGCGAGTGTCGTCGAGGCGGGAACACCGTCCGATCCCTATTTGATGGTCGGATACGACCGGAAAACGCTGGCGCTGTCTCATGACGCAGACTTCGACGTAACAGTTACGGTTGAAGTCGACGTTTTGGGAGGCGGCCCTTGGCATACGTACGATCGCTTTACGATCAAGCCACAGACCACGTTTCGGCACAAGTTTCCAGATGGGTTTTCCGCTCGCTGGCTCCGATTCAAAGCCGATCACGCGTGCCGAGCGACTGCTCGGCTGATCTACGATTAGCCCGCGTTGAGTAGGTCCGGCTTGCCGAGCCGGACCAAGGATTCGCCAACCAATAACTGTCGCACTCTTCCGCGTACAGACCCCCATGGGCTCGCCCCATGGGTGAATCAGTCTCGCAGCTAAGGAGGATCGCCGCACGAACGCGTCCCAGTAAACACGACAACAATTGATTCGCCGGACCCGAAGGGCCAAGTTCCGCCCCACTTCACGTCCCGCCCGGCAGGCGGGACCTACGGGTCCGGCTTGCCGAGCCGGACCAAGGATTCGCCAACCAATAACTGTCGCACTCTTCCGCGTACAGACCCCCATGGGCTCGCCCCATGGGTGAATCAGTCTCGCAGCTAAGGAGGATCGCCGCACGAACACATCCCAGTAAACACGACAACAATTGATTCGCCGGACCCGAAGGGCCAAGTTCCGCCCCACTTCACGTCCCGCCCGGCAGGCGGGACCTACTGTAAACA
>JAJSAJ010000302.1 GCA_024274855.1 Planctomycetota bacterium
CGGGCTTCAAAAAAGAACTTGGCTTTGCTGACTTTCGCAAGCACAACACGATCAAGAAACTGATTCGACTCGGCAACCAACAAGCCACCGGTCTGCGCCAAACCCTCGACAATCAGCGGCGGCGGCAAGATTGGAAATCCGGGAACGTACTCGTCCAGCTCTTCTTCAGCCAACGTGACAGCTTTCAAAGCCGTCGCATGACGCCCCTTCTCAAACTCGACAAACCGGTCAAACCAAAACCAGCGCACGCGATTTACTCCGTCGATCCGACTTTAGATTCCACGTAACGGCACAGATCGCTGACGGTCAGATTGTTCGCAAACTCCTGGACGGCCGGATTCTCCTCGAATTTGCTCAGATCGGCAAACGGCATACGCGCCTTCAACTGCTCAATCCCAGCGGACGTCAGCTTGCCTTCTTGAACATACTCCGCATTGCGAAGGATGTCTTCCGGAAACAGCTCGGCCCGAGGAATCTCGATCTCAAACGCTTTCTCCAGACGAAAAACAATGTCGAGAAAATCAATCGACTCCGCGCCCAAATCTCCAACGATCGTCGCATCAGACGTCACTTCATCGTCATCTACTCCCAATGCCTCAACCAGTGCGGCTTGGACCTTCTCAAATACTTCATCTTTCGTGGGTGCCATTGGCTTCGTCTCCAAGTCAGATCGTAATCAGGGAATCAATCGATTCGCAGTTTCTGTATTCGGTCAGTACCGGGAGCGATCGAGAACCCTGCTCGGACCGGATCCCGGATCGCCACAACTCCGTCGAAAAACAGCCCCAACAAGGACTACTTCACCGATGAGACATCGTACAGTTTGTCAAACTCACACCGGAACCGTCGGCTCGTGAACACATCACTTGCCGCTCGGGACGGGTAACGATCGGCCAGATTATATCGTTCCAAAATCAACCGAGCACTGACCGCCGGGCGACCTTCCACATTCCCCTCAGCCTTCAAAGTCGTTAGCTGATCATCCTGTTTCAAGATCCGTGCCGTGACCGTCAACACTTGGCTCGGCTCCACAAACCCTGCAAACTTCACGTTGCGAGCTTCACGGAGCACAACCATCGAATGCTCAAACGCCTCACTCTTACGCACTAACCATGCGCTTGCCTGGTACATTGACTCCAACATCATCACGCCAGGCATGACAGGAAACCGAGGAAAATGATCCATCAGATACTGCTCGGACAACGTCAATGCCTTGACGGTAGTGATCGATTCGCCTTCTTCAAGGCTGACAATGCGGTCAATCAGCGAGAATCGCACAGTACTTACGTTGCTTTTCTAACAGAATTTCCAAACCGATTGCAACTCGCTTCACCGCATCACGGCAAACTGCCGCGAAAACGTTGTGCGGAACAAACTTACGCAAGGCCCAACAGTATAGTCACCTCTCCGATCCTCCACAACCGATGAATCCCACGCGAGAATCATGACGTAACGTGCTCTCAGACAGTGCCTTACGAATTCCGGACAATCGGCGATCGGCACGCCATCGCGAGCAACGGTGGCGTGCCGCCCGAAAAACCGAATGCCACGCCACGCCGCATATCCCCACACATGAGGGGTGATCCTGCCGTATGGATACTCTTGAACGGGCCTTGATCCTAACGTGGTCCAGGTAGGTCCCGCTTGCCGAGCGGGACATGGCGTAATCCAGGACGCTACAAGAGGTTTGGAATTGCAGCCGGAACCTGTTGGCCTGCTGCTGGACCGGATTGCGATCACTGCCCTTGAACGGCGTGTATCTGTTTTGCCGGCAACCACCAGTGCAACAAAACGGCTCGCCCACGCCCCCCCCGTTTGCTCCAGGCCATTTGTCAACGACTCGACGGACTGTTACATTGCGCTGCATGCGAAAAGGCATACCAGTATCTCCGGGCGTGGCGATTGGAACCGCATATTGTATTCACCAGATCTTTGTTGATCCAAACACACAGCGTTTAGAAGACGCCGAGGTCAACGCCGAACTGGCCCAGTACGAAGCGGCTCGCGAACGATCCGTGGGGGATCTGCGCGCATTGCAGGCGAAAGTGGAATCCCAAGTCGGCCACAATGAAGCAGCCATCTTCGCCGTGCATGAGTCGATCTTGCGTGATGCGGCTTTCAAAGACCGTATTCGACAGTGGATCGTCAAGGATCGACTCACGGCCCAAGCCGCGCTGCACCGCCTGCTGAACGAGTATGCTTCGCTGTTTGCACGCACCAAGGACGAGTATCTTCGAGATCGTTTGAACGATGTTCGTGATGTGGTCGTTCGACTCAGTGCCCGCTTGACCAAAGTGCTCAAACCGCAATCTAGCCCCCTAGCCGGGCCACTGATTATCGTGACAGACGAATTGCTCCCATCCCAGGCGATTGCCCTCGGTGACATCGATGTCAAAGGGATCGTCACCCAAACGGGCAGCCAAACCAGCCATGCGGCAATTATCGCTCGAAGCCGGGGAATTCCAGCGGTTTCCGGCATCCTGGGCATCCTGCGACAAGTAAAAACCGGCGATACGGTGATTGTCGATGGTCGGGATGGGCATGTGACGATCAATCCGGATTCCGAAACGAAGTCGGCCTACCGGAAGCTCGAGCGCGAGTTCTTTCTGCTCAAAGACGAGCTAGCGGCCAACCGCGGCGCGCCGGCAGCGACAGCAGACGGCCAGCCACTTGAACTGCTGGCCAATATCAACAATGTGGCAGATGCCAAGGCGGCTAAAGCCATGGGGGCCACCGGGGTCGGCCTGTTTCGGACTGAATACCTGTATCTGACACATCGCAGTGTTCCGAACGAGCAAGAACAGCTGACAGCGTACCGCGAAATCGTCAAAGCAGCACCCAACCACACGGTGACCATTCGTACACTCGACCTGGGGGGGGACAAGACGGCCCCGTACCTGGGACATCAGTACACGGAAGCGAACCCTTTCATGGGTTGGCGAAGCATTCGCCTTTCCTTCGAGCACCCAGAATTCTTTCTAGTGCAATTGCGGGCTATATTGCGGGCCGCCGCCTATGCGCACGAATTGGGCGGGCAAATTCGCATCATGTTCCCCATGATCACAACCCTTGAAGAAATCCACCGTGTGCGAAAAATGGTCCGGCGAGCCTGCCGTCAACTGCAAGATGAAAGCAAACCGTTCCGAGCCGTGCAGTTGGGCATGATGCTTGAGGTGCCCGCAGCCGCGATTTCGATCCGGACGCTGGTAACAGAAGTCGATTTCGTATCGATCGGCTCAAACGACTTGGTTCAGTACCTGATGGCCGCGGATCGGGACAATCCCAAGGTCAGTCATCTTTGCCAGCCACTCGCGCCCCCCGTGTTACATCTGCTGACCGATGTTGTCCGGGCGTGCTCGGAAGCGAAAAAACCGCTTACACTCTGCGGCGAAATGGCTGGGCAGCCCCGATCGTTCGCGCTGTTGCTCGGCATGGGCTTGCGCAGCTTCAGTATGAGTCCCTCCTTTATTCCCACCATGAAAGACTTGGCGACGCATCTAACGGTCACCGATGCAGGCGAGATCCTTCAGCGCGCCCTAAAGCTCAAAACGACCGCACGCGTCCGCCAGTACATGCGCAAACAACTCGCCACGATCGCTCCGAACTTGGCGCTGCTGGAAACCGACTAGCACACGCTTACGTGGCAAGACCGTCCAGGACCTGCTTCAGGCGGGATTTCGGCTGCACACCAACTAACCGTTCAACGTCTTCTCCGCCCTTGAACATGATCAATGTCGGGATGCTGTAGACTTGATACTTCTGCGCGATTTCGGGACTGTTGTCGATATTTACCTTGCCCACCTTGATCGAACCGGCGTACTCAGCCGCTAACTCGTCAATCATCGGCGCAATTTGCAGGCATGGACCACACCATGTTGCCCAGAAATCAACCAAAACAGGCTGGTCCGACTGCAAGACTTCTTGTGCAAAAGTAGCATCCGTGAATTCTGTCACATTACTCATGCTTCTCAACTCCTAAAGCGGCAAGGCGGCAACCCGATAGGAAACACGTCCGCATTCGGACCGCTCCCGTTGGTCGCTCACGAAATACGCGCGCACAGTGCATGCGTGCCCTAAACTGAACTCAAAACGGTCATTCTGAACCATGTGAGTGCCTATCGACAAGTGGCCCAATATCCAGGAAACTCCTGGTACGGAATCAATACCCGTCTGGCATACGATTCATGCGACCGAATTGTATCGGTCGGCCTTGCCAGATGTCAATCAAGGGGAGACAAGGCCTGACAGGGAAGCAGAACGGGCTTCCAGTAGCGGTCGCAGGGCTCCCTCGACGACATTGACAATGCGATATTCTTGCCACCCTGTTCATCGAAGGAATCTGTCAAATGGCCAAAGCCACGATTTATCACAATCCGCGTTGCACCAAGAGCCGCCAGACCCTGGAACTGCTTCGCCAACAGGGTATCGAACCGGAGATTGTCGAGTATCTCAAAACACGGCCCGACCAGAAAACCCTGCGATTGCTGCTGAAACAGCTAAAAATGCAGCCCAACCAACTGCTTCGGAAAAAGGACTACCGCGAACTCGGTTTGCCAGCCACCGAAGACCCCGACGAACTGATCTCCCAAATGGCAAATCACCCGGAGATCATTGAACGGCCGATCGTGGTCATCGGCCACCGTGCCGTGCTCGGTCGCCCGCCAGAAAACGTTCTGGAAATTATCTGACGCCCGGTTCTCACCATTTCAAACCAAACTGATCGCCTCCCGACTCGCGATTTGTCCCGCCACGAAGCGGCTCCTGACGACGGGGAACCGTCAGTTGGCGTGGCGGATCCGGTTCTTCGGCAGCGGACGCCGGCCCCTCCGACTCCGGCTCTGGAACCGGCAACACGGCTTTCATCGACAGTGCAATTCTTTGATTCTCCGCGTCGACCGACAGGATTTTCACCTGCACCTGGTCGCCTTCCGAAACGACACTACCGACGCTCGGCACGCGCGAATGCGACAATTCCGAAATGTGGACAAGACCTTCGATACCGGATGCCAATTTCACAAACGCACCGAACTTGGCAATTCGCGAAACGGTCCCTGTCACTTCGGTTTCGGGTAAAAACTTCTCTTCGATGTTCTCCCAAGGGTGTTCCAATAAATCCCGGTAAGAGAGTCCGATTTTCCCCGTCTGCAAATCCACCTTTTCGATCTTTACACGGATCTTTTGGCCCACCTCGAGCACGTCACTCGGATGCTTCACATGATCCCAACTCAATTGACTGATGTGGACCAATCCATCAAGGCCCCCCACATCAACGAAAGCTCCGAAATCACGAATATTCTGGACGATTCCTTCCAAAACCTGCCCAACCTCCAAGCTCTCGAGAAGCTCTTTGCGTTGCTCCTCTTTTTCACGTTCCAGGACCGCTCGACGACTCAAGACAAGATTCTTGCGGCTCGGATTGACTTCGTAAACCACACAAAGCATTCGCTGGTCGAGATACTGTGCGTAATCCTCGACACGAAACATGGCAATTTGACTCGACGGAATAAAGCCGCGGATCGTCCCAACACGACACTCCAATCCGCCCGTATTCGCGCCTGTGATCCTCGCGTCCACTAAAGCCCCCTCAACCAAATCGGACCAGTCATCAACGCGCGTGGATTCTCCGGGTACAGCCACTTCGTACAAGCCATCGTCCGCATTATGCGATTTGATCACGACATCCATCACCGTGCCGATTTCTGGCGGATTCTTGAATTGTCGCCGTGATGCAACACCCTCATGACGACCGTCAATCGCAAAAAATACGTTGTCCCCATGGATCCGAATCACGGGCACGTGATGCTGGGAGCCCGTTTCCAGGGACGCGGCCGGGATCTGGCCATCGCCGACCTGCAGCAGCTCTTCAATTGAGCTATTGCCGAGCGCCTGATCGAGTTCTTCCTGGAGCTCAGCCGACAGATGCCGACGTACCGAAGGCGTTGGCACCGGCTGTTTCGGAACGTTCGGTGTGGCAATCTTGATCGGCTTCGAGCCACCAGCCGTTCGGGGACGGCTTCCCTGTTTCGTTTCGTCTGTCTTATCACGTCGTGATCCGACTTGGATCCGACCCGGCCGCCGTACGTCCGTAGCAGGCGTGGCCCCAGCCGTCGGCTCGGCACCATCGGCCGGTTGCGAGGAATCAGCCTGTGGGCTGACCGTATCTGGCCGAGTCGACATCGGGCCGGCAGAGTCCTTCGAAGCAGATGTCGGCCCCGTTGTTGGGCGATCGGCCATTTCAGAAGGTTGCGGTTCCGAAGGTGCGGGCTCCGATGCCGCTTGCGGCTGCAACAACTCACCAGTTGGCGCCCCATTCGACGCATCAGCACCGGACGCTGCCGCGTTGTCGGCACGATCTTGGGAGTCTTCGGGAGGCTGAAGCTGGCGAGGTGTTTCCGGGGATTCGCTGTTCATCGCAATAGGTTCCAAATACCGGCGGTCAAGAGTTCCTGAAGTGATTCGCAAACGTGCAGTGGGGGGCGGCTGAGCAAGCTAAGCCAAGGTGGGTTGGAACGTACTTCAATATCAAGTCCGGGCAAAACGATCGGCTGGACTGACTGTTGGCAACTTAATGAAAGTCGACTGTGACCAGTCTAACACTGGAACGTAAAAATGAACAGTCATTATATCGGTAACAGAGCACGAAGTGAAACAGGTCTCACCTGCACCCCGCACGTTCTTCCAAATAACTCCCAAAGGCCTGGCAAACATCACCAACGGAACGCGAGGTCTGTCTACCGGTCAAGACGCCATCGGTCCTGGCTCAAGCCAAGCCCCGTCCTATTGCAGAACCAGTAACCGTGGCGCAAAACACAGGATGGGGATCAGCATTCCCAAACAGCCCGCAACAATACGAACCGGCCCTAGCGGCATGTCATCTCGGCGCGTCGCAGGATGATCAGGTCCAATAAACAACACCAATAAGACCATCACAACCCAATTCCACTGCCCCCAAATCACGATATACGCGACAGCCAGTGCGATCAGGCCCCGAGCCAACCAATGAGCCGCTCGGCCAAATAACGTGTAAGCTACGTGCCCACCATCCAACTGACTGACCGGCAACATGTTCAAACCGGTAATCAAAAACCCAACCCAACCCGCCATGAAATAGGGGTTTAGCTGGCTGAACCAGATCATCTTGTTTGATTCGTACCCAGCCGGCTGAATATAGTTCAGCGCCCATCGAACGGCCAAAGGCACATCAACCGCATACGGTCCGTAGGCGGGTTGGGTCAGATCCAAGCGACTGATCCCAATCCACATGATGGGCACAGCGACAATCAGCCCGGCGACCGGCCCCGCCAGCCCAATGTCAAACATCTCTTTGCGATCGGCTTGCATTCCATCCATTCCGATCACAGCCCCCATCGTTCCAATGGGTGAAATGGGGAATGGAATGAAATAGGGAAAACTCGCAGAAATACGATACCGAAGCGTAACCAGAAAATGCCCCATCTCGTGGGTCATGAGAATGGCCAACAGACAGACCATATAGATCAGGCCATCTTGCCAGTGGGCTACCAGCATTTGGCGAATCGAGATATTGGTCGGCAGCACCGACCAGTGACTGGCACCGACCCAGAACGTCGAAAGACACGTGGCCAGGAACAGAGCCATCGGCAGACGTACACGGCGAGGCGTGGCACGTGTCTGCTGGCGGAACTCTAGTTGGTCCGCGTTTGCCTCGCCGTCGGATTCCACATCCAACCGAGCCCCACGTGATGGTGGGTCCTGAGAAAACGATTCCTCGAAAGGCGAAACCACGTCCTCTGGATTGGATCCCGCCCGACCTTCTGTCTCTTTCCCAAATTCCGGATCATTCAATGCAGACATACCTTCCAGAGTAGCACAAGAGGGTTTCATATTGCGAGTGGGCGACG
>JAJSAJ010000303.1 GCA_024274855.1 Planctomycetota bacterium
CCTGGCCGGGTCGAGCCGACCCGACATCAGGTCGTACATCAGCATGATCAAGACGTCGCTGGGAACGCTGTAGGTTTCCGTGCGACCACCCCGGGCAACGTTCACGCCAACCACTTTGCCGCTCAGATCGACCAGCGGCCCACCGCAATCGGCTGGTCGCAGCGCCGTGTCGTGCTGCAGCACGAGTGGAAACGAATCACGTCGCTTGCTGATGCCTACGCCCAAAGCGTTTTGAATGTCACGTTTTCGAGTGCCGGGTGTTTGCAGTTTGCCCAGCGTGGCCTTTATCGACAAACTCTTGTTGCCACGCTTCACGTTCATGGTCACGGGAGTACCGGGTGGATACTTCTTCACAAGTGTAACCAAGGCGTTGCGGTTGGACGTTGGTTTGCCATTGACCGTTGTGATCAGGTCCTTCACTTTTAACCCGGCTTTTTCGGCGGGGCTCTTTGGCAAGACCCGTTCGATTTCGGCACCATTCTTTCCATCCTTGACGACAATGCCCAGAATTCCTGGTATCGGCGGGATGGGACGCCGCGGGACACTGACAACTCCCATGGCCAGCGGTTGGTCCTCTGTTCCGACTGCCGCCACGAATTGCCCGACAGCCGGCTTCGTCATGTTCCACTCGATTCGTGGCAGGTCGTTGGCCTTGACCTTAAGCATGGCCAAGTCGAACCGTGAGTCGACCCCCACCATCCTCCCTTCCAATTCGCGTTTGTCACTGAGGCGACAGACGATTTTTCCTTTCAGCTGGGTAGCCTTTGTCACGATCCATCCGTCAGGTCCGACGATGGTTCCCAACGCGACCTCTTTGCCATCGCAAAGGACTCGCACCGTGCACTTGCTGACCGGCGATATCAGTTAGCGTAACGCGGATTTCATACTGTCGCCATCTCGGCTGGGCAGTTTGGTTTCCCACGCATCGCCCTTAACCAGTCGGTCCCAGTGCTCGAGGTAGACCGCGAGCGGCACATGGAAATTCTGCTGCATCGAGCCTCCAATGCGACTGTTGATTCCGATTACCTTGCCCTCCAAATCGAACAGTGGTCCTCCCGAATCGCCACCGACCAACGGGCAATCGGTTTGAATGACGTTTTCGGCAATTCGCAGGATGCGCCCGACTCGTATGACTGGTGGGCGTTTCTGCTGGTAGCCCAGTGGATGGCCCACGGCGATGCACCATGCACCCACTTGTAAATCAGCGGGGTTACCTTTCTGAGCGAATTGACATTTGCTTGCACCGGTGATTTTCATCAACCCAGCATCAAGCGTTTTGAACACGCCCAGCGTTTTTCCCTTAGCCTGTTTTCCATTCGGCAGAAAGAACGTGACATCCTGCCCGGGCTTGCCGACCACGTGGCCGGCAGTCATCACCAGTCCGTCTTCGCTGACGATCACGCCACTGCCGTTGCTCGACCCGATGCGGACACCGACCGTGCACGCTATGACTTTGGCTGTCACACTCTTGACCTTGGCCTCGACAGCTTTCATCTCGGCCACGTTCTTGGGGGCGGGAACCAGCTTGATCTTACTGGCGGCGCCAGCCGCTTGCGGAGTCGATTCGGTCCAGAATAGCGCCAGCAATAACAGGAGACCAAGAGTTCGAAAACCACCAAGCGTTTTGCGTCGAATCATCGCAATACCCTTCCCACCATGCGGCAGTGCCAGAGTGTTTGATTAGAACAGTGTTTGATTAGGGGCATGGACCAGTGATCGATTATGGTCCAAATGGTGCGTGGTCGCCAGCTTTGTCGGAAAAATCACGTGCCCGCCGGGGGCGCCAGAGTGTGATTCGATCCCCGTCCGAGCCTGTTCGGGCTTGTTGGGATCTGCTCGATCGTACCGGACACCGAGCCGAATGGGGGTCCATATGCTGAGAGTACGTTCCGAAATTGCGAGGGCGAACCTTCTGCCGAACTGCGAAGGCGAGAAAGTCTCGGGGCGTTGCGGCTCAGCAGGAGCTTCGCCCTCCCATATCTAGAACCGCCCTCCCATGTCCAGAACCACCGGGCAATTTCGGGACGTGCTCTGAGCGGGCTTGCCAAGTCGTGACCCAAAGCCCAAGAAACTATTGGTATCCAACCACGAGTAGCCGTTCACGCCGCTGGGGTCTGACGCAATGTTCGGCGGAGACAGCGTTTCTTTACGCGAACGCATTTTGTCGCCGAAAATGGGTCTGACCCCTTGGAAGCGAGCTGGCGGCCTACATTCCGTGAACGGTTACAACCACGATTACCGTGGTTTCAGAGCTCCATGACATGGGTTGGACCATATCTGGTCGCCACGAACAGCGGAATCCGCTCGCCGAGAATCTGGCGATGCGTTTCGAGTGCCAGGTCGGGTGTGTTGTTTTCCTTCGAGAGGTGTGCCAGACAGGCCCATTGCATTCGTTTCGACGAAGCGTCCCGCAATAACCGAGCGGACTCGGAGTTCGAAATATGTCCCTTCGGGCCTCCAACTCGCTGTTTCAGCCAATCGGGGTACATGCCGCCGGCGAGCATGTCGGGGTCGTAGTTGCTCTCCAGCAGCACCGCATCGAGCGATTCGATCACAGCCTCTAATTCACCGAATACGTGTCCCAAGTCGGTTAGAACGCCCAGTCGGTGCACGCCGTCATCAACGATAAACACAACACCGTCTGCTCCGTCGTGTGGTGTCGAGATGGTCTCGACGGTCACGTTACCGAATCGCAGGGTCTCGCCCGCCGCGAAGTGGTTCAGGCCGTTGATTGTTCCCAACCGGTGACGCTGTGCTGCCCGATAGGTCTCGGCGGTGACATAGACCGGCAAACCGAACTTGCGATGGTAGATCCCCATACTGCGAGCGTGGTCGGTATGGTCGTGGGAAATCAGAAGGGCATCAACGGCAGTTATGTCGCGAGCATACTGCTTAAGCCTCTCTTGAGCCTGGATTCCACTGATGCCGGCGTCCAGAAGCAACTTGACACCGTCAGCCTCGACATAAATGCAGTTACCGTTACTGCCGGATTGGAGAGATATGATTCGCATCGCGGTATTGTACGTTGAACTCGGGAGAAGCAAAAGGTGGTTGAGAGTGGACGGAGAGTGACGCGATCGCCCGCCGATTCGAGAGCAACGAAGTTGTCGAGCAGCATGGACTGTGTACCATGCTCTCCTCGGCCAACTGTTGACTTGCCATTCCGTCCGAAGCGACTCGTCTTGCTTCTCTTCCCTGGCAGCTTCGCGTGAGGTCTTTCGTTGCTCTTGTTCCAGGCCGAAGCGCCGCTATCCCATGGCCATGTTGTCTCCCGTCTCTTTCACTCGCTTTGAAGTGCGGCAAGCGAGGCTGCAGTACATGGTTCAATACGTATGTCGAGAGAATCTGCTTGTCACCCCATTTGGGATGCTTGCGACGCGCGTTCTTCGGAATGATGCTTAGTGGCAAGTCGGGTAGCACTTTGGCAGGCAATTGGAAATAGACCTGCAACATCTCCGTCGTCGCAGTGATAATCTTGCGTTGTGAAGCGGTGAAAGTGCCCAACGGCTGTACGTAAATCACGCGGTGACGCAGATCTGCGCGAATTGGCCGGCTTGCCACGTATTCGCGGTACGTTTGGCGCGTCTCCTTGTGTCGGTCGAGCCAGTCGCCTGGTTGCGGTTTTCCGAGTTCCGTGTGGAAGGAAATCAGTTTGCTGAAGGATGGAGGCAATGCGTAGTTGCCCCTGCGTGCGTTTTTGGCGACTAGGATCTGGCTGCCACAAGGCCATGCGACGACCGCGAGCAAGAGTATTCGTGCAATCATGATTTATTTCTTGGAAATCGCGTGAAATCTGGAGCCGACCGAATGGGACGAGTCGTTTTCTCCACTGTGGCGAGTTACAATACTGCAGCATATCCTGCATCTGCCGGCACCAACTCAGAATGGCGTTACCCAGCCAGTTGCCGCCGACCTGTTTGTAGCCGCAACACGACGATTGCTTTGAGGAGGACGAGATGACTCAAGGACGATTGCATCCGGGAAAAAACGGATCACTCTTCATCGTAATAGGCATCATGGCTCTGATTGCTGCCCTCGGAAATCCGTCCGCGGCAATGGAACCGGGTATAGCTGCACTCACCCATAAGTCCCAATGGGATGATGAACCGATTGAGCATCTTGAGCCCGCGCGAAGGATACCGCGTACACCCAAAAGATACAGCTGGGAACGGCAGCACGCAAGAACTAATGAAAAGGGCGGCCTTGAGTGGACACCGAGGCCGTTCGTATTTGAAGCGGGCGACTCGGTCCGTTACATCGACTTTGAAAATGGCCGAGACGGCAATGACGGTGAGACAAAGAAGACGGCATGGAAACACCATCCATGGGACGATAAAGCGGTAGGAACGTCCGCCTTATGCAGCGGAATTCATACGTATGTTTTCAAGAGAGGCGTATATTACAGAAATCCGTTACGCGCCCAAGAATCCGGCCAGCCCGGCAGTCCGATCAGGTTGACCTCAGATCCTTCATGGGGCAAGGGCGAGGCCGTCATGTGCGGATCCGTGAGAATCGTGAGTGGCTGGAAAAGAGGGGCTGAGCATCCTGATATACCGGACCGGAGCAATGTGTGGTACACGGATCTTGACTTTGCACCTCGCAGCGTATGGACGGTCCGAGGTGCTGAAGTCACACGCATCCCGCTTGCACGGATGCCGAACTGGACCGTATCAGATCCCGAAGATGTGAAGAAAGAGTGGTGGTTCTGGGATAACCCTGGGCATCCCTATTTTCATCTCACCATGAAACGCGAGGGCCGGGGCGGCGAACTGGCAATGGGCCGGGACACCAAACACATAACCGGGCCCAAGGATCTCTATATGGGAGCACTCATCTGGACGGAATTCGGATGGGTCGATGGCACACCTTATCCCTCCTATGTGCAGGGCTTTGACGCTTCGAAGAACGCATTGGGGTTTGAAGGGTATTTGGGGAGTCCGAAATCACGCGTGATATGCAGATATCACCGGTACTACCTCGAGGACAAACCCCAGTACCTTGATGACGAGAACGGTGAATTCTGGTTCGAGAAAAAAAGTAAGGGTGGGCGTCTCCATATTCTCCTGGCTGACCGCCAGAATCCGAACCAGGCTGTGATCGAAGTTGCCAAAGAACCGACGCTTGTCGATCTTACGGGTACGAAATACATCACGGTCAGTGGTCTTTCGTTCTTGTTCACGAACGTCGCATGGGATCTGACCGAGATTCCCTGGCAATATTCGAAACAATTCAGGCTCAAGAAATATCTCTATCCGGCGTGCATCAGAGTTTGGGGAAACGGTGAACATATCACGGTCGCCAACTGCGGATTCAGGCATGTCAACAATGGCGTGCTGATGAAAGCCGTCCACCCTGGCGATCGGATAGACCATGTTGTTGTGCGGGACTGTGATTTTCGAGAGACCGACCACAACGGCATCACGATTGAAGAAGGCCTGCTCTGGGGTGATACTCTGCCGAACCGTGGGGGCCATTTGCTCGATGTTAAGATCCTGCGAAATCATCTCTACAGGACAGGGCTGCGCTCGCCTCGCATCGGCGCGGGAGACGCGATTAACGTAGACAATGCAGAGACTCTGGAAGTTGCGGGCAACGTGGTCGAACGGGCGTGGCATGCGGGAATCAACGTGCGCGGCGCCAAGATAAGCGGAAATGTCCGTGACTGCCCTCTCTCGCGTATCCTTGTCTATCAGAACAAAGTGGTCGATTCCATTCGGACCGGCGATGACTGTGGAAATATTGAGACATGGCAGGGTGGACCCGCATATGTGTTTAATAACCTCTCCGGCAACCCGGGAGGATACAGGTATAGCGCGTATATGTTTGACCAGGAGAAGAAAGACCCGGGAGGGGCTCGGTTTGGCATGGCCTACTACCTTGACGGTGGTTTCAAGAACTATTTCTTCAACAATATCGGCTGGGGGCTGAGCAAAGAGATCACAGATCGAACCGGCGCGACGGCCATGTTTCAGGAGATCATCGGCTATCAGAATATGTTCTTTAACAATACGGCGTACCGTTTCGTCAAAGGATCTAGACGCCAGGCGCCCCAGGCGGGACGCGATAAATTCCTGGGGAATATCTGGGATGGAATAGGCGATTGGGTGTGCTGGCATACCAAGCCTGCCAGAACCGCTGCGGATGGAAATGAACGAGATGCGGGGAAGATCGACACGAAGTACGCTCTCGAAACCAATGCGTTCACACGCAATGTGTTCCATGACATCGCTGGGAAGTACGCGTAGTTCAAGTCGTCGGGGAAATGGCACAGGAATTTGGATCAAGCAAGAGAAGTGCTTAAGGAAGTCAAATCGATCGCGTACGACCTTGGCGTCGAATCAAAGAAATCTCCGATGAAAGACCCGGCGGACGGAGACTTCAGTCTGAGCGACGGATCAGCGGCCCTCGACCGGGGCGTCAAGGCATTTGTTCCTTGGGCGACCTACGCGAATGTCGGGGAGTGGAATTTCCATTCCGCGGGAAACGATCCGGCTCGTCTGATCGACGAGCACTGGTATATGACGCCCTATTACTATGTTCGAGATACCTACTATCGGAATCCGCAATTTCCACTGACCGGTGTGAATTTCACCAAAGCCAATTATGTTGCTGGGCCACTCGAGGATTGGACCAAGGGAGCATGCACGTTCAACTGGCAGGATCAGTACGCGGTCTGTCCAAACGCGCAGCTGAACAGGTCTCTTGTGATACCGATCAAGTTCAGATGGGACAAGAGCGGTCAGAAAGAGACCCGAACCGTGGCAGGCAAGGACTTCAAGAGTCCCCAGATATACGATTCGAACTTCCTTATCGAAGCGTATTTCAAAACGGTGCCAGGCCACACGAAAGGCATTTTGTGCCAGAAGATCGGTCATGCGGGATACTCGCTGAGTGTCAACCGTTCGGGAGGTATCACTTTTGCCGTTCGCGGCGAGAAAACGTCGGCAAGTGTGCGAAGTGCGGTTGCCGTCAATGATGGTAACTGGCACCATGTCATCGCCGAATGCGATCGGGGTGCGCGAAAGCTGGTGCTCTACCTTAACGGAAGAAAGAACAGTACGGCGCCAGGTATTGGCGGTTCGGTATCCCTGTTCAATTCATCGGATCTGTATGTCGGAGGCACTCCCGACCGCGGCTGTTTCCACGGAACATTCGAATTCCTGAGAATTTCTCTTGGGACACTCAAGGATGCGAAGACCGACATTGGTGAACTCTATGCGTGGGAGTTCGACGGCCCGTTTCTGTACGATTTTTCCGGGAACAAGCCACGTGGAAAACGCGATGCGGGCGCGCTGGAAAAGGTGGACTGAGCACCGGCACAGTGCCGTGGGTGGAAGGCCCAACTACAAAAGGCTGTCGTAGTCGTTCACGAGATTTTCATCTGTCATCGCGTTAGCACAGGAGTTTTCCCCAATTCCCCACACGCCCGACTTATCATTACTCATTTATCATCGAGAGAGGCAGCGCAGCAGGGTCATACTCTTTCCAATGACAAATGACAAATGACAAATGACAAATGATAAATGATAAATGATAAATGCCCCTCCACGCACTCTCGCCGTGAACGGTTACGGTCTGTCGTTTACACCCAAGATATGGCCGATCGGATGAAACGTCCGCAAGCGTTTTTGCGCTGAAGGTGTTGTCGCAGGAAC
>JAJSAJ010000304.1 GCA_024274855.1 Planctomycetota bacterium
AACCTGTCGAATACGGCGGCGCGCGATTACGGGTGATTCCTGGGGCGCCGCTACCACAATAAGCCAGTGACCTGGATCCTGGGCGGTGACTGGCCCGGCAAGGGATTGGAAGCAATCTGGCGAGCGATAGCACAGGGACTGGCCGAAGGAGACGGCGGCCGGCATTTGACGACCTATCATCCGCGCGGCGGGCAACATTCCTCGACCTGGTTCCACCACGCTGACTGGCGCGATGTGAATATGATCCAATCCGGCCATCGCACTCAGGGACGGAATTACGAGATGATCGCCGCCGACTACGGACGAAAGCCGGCAATCGACGGCGAGCCCGAACACGAAAACATCACGGACGGATTGAAACCGGACCGCCCCGGCGCTTCCAAGCTGACGGCATGGGACGTACGCCGCTTTGCCTACTGTGCGGTTTTCGCCGGCGCGGCGGGACATACCCATGTTTGCAACGAAGTTTACCAATTCTGGGAGCCGGGACGAAGCAAAGAGCGGTGGGGCTCGACGATCCCGTGGCGGAAGGCGCTCGATCTACCGGGGGCTTCGCAGATGCAGTACCTGCGCATACTGATCGAATCCCGGCCGATGCTCGCGTGTGTCCCGGAGCCGGGGTTGGTTTCGTGAACCTATATTGAAACTGGAGTTTTGGTAACACTTTAGCCAAATGGAGAACGCACGTTGGTCGAAAGACCCCCATGGGCTTGTCCCATGGGTGAATCAGTCTCTCGAGCTAGAAAGCATGTGATGAAAACCCCCTTTCCGCTCCCTCCCCGCCGCCTTCGGCGGCGGGGAGGGAGCGGCCGTCGGCATGACATGACGGCCTTAGCTCAATAGACTCGCTCACCAACGGCACAAGGCCGTTGGGGTCGATCAGCCGAAAAAACAGCAGCGAAATGCAAATCCAACTGCAGACGGCTAAACCGTTACGAGTTTTGCAATCTTGCATTGCAAAACTTCAGGTGCTACCTCGATTGTACTTCTTTGTGAGCAGCTTTGATCATGTGACATCTGAAGCAGCGCGGAAACGTAACCATTCCCTACCTGGGTAACCACCCGCGGGCTTCCGATGTCTCGGAACCTTCCCAAGGATCATTGCCCGGAGCGAATGACTTCAAGATGAGAAAGACTATCGCGTTTGTTAAGCCATTATTGGACGGAGTGGTGGAAAGAACGATCACTTGCACGGCAACCTGGACGAACCTTGGCAGGCCATTCGTCATGGAGTGGACGATTTCCCCTTCATGACGCCTATCGCAACCGTGCCATCGGGCAGCCGAACCGGAGTGGCGATTGCAAGGGCCTTGGGGGTGGATTTCGGACGTAGGCGAATCATCTCACTGCCGCGCAGCAAGTTGCATTTCTTGCTGCTCGCGGCGAACACGGAAAGGACCTCGCCCGTCTTTCCCGACATGATCAGCACGGCTGAACGGGCCCTTTCTGGGGAACCTGCGTTCGTCAGGACAGCCAAATCATCCACACCGTCGCCGTCGAAGTCGGGGGCGGTGGTCACGGCGTTGCCGAACCCGATATCCTGACCTTCGGCGGTCTTCTTGCCGGTGCGGACGTCGACCGACCAGACGCGTGCTCCGCCGCGGATTTGGTCACCGGAGACGTCCCAGATGACCGATCCGTCCTTACCGGACACCGCCCGAAGAAGCGTTTTACGCCCTTCCGGCCCCCCACCGGCGCGACTCGACATGACAAAATCGCCGACCTGGTCGCCATTGAGATCATTTGTGGTCACGTGGAAAGTCCTTGCGCCGACGCGCGGTCGAGGGCTCTTGAACGTCCGCAGCACGGCAAAACCATTCCCATCCAGAATTGCGTACTCGATCGCCGACTGCGCCAATCGCTGAACCAAGCAATCGGCGATCCCGTCCGAGTTGTCGTCGTGGTAGGTCGGGAGCACCCAACATATTTCACGACCGTTCTCGGGCCAGGAAACGGTAAATGTCTTTATCTTCGAGAGGTTTTTTCCCGAAAGAACCGTAATCGCCAACGACTTTGCTGGGCGGGAGAACAGCAGATCGAGTGTGCCGTCGGCATCGAAATCCATACACCGGATCGGCAGGCCAAACTCGGCCCGGCGCTCAACCGCATGCCGCCCGAGAATGTCGCCGGTACGCCCCGAGATCAAGAACGCCGAACGCTTGCTATATCCTTCCTGGCAGTAGATATCTGGAATGCCATCCCGGGTGATGTCGGCGATTACCGCAAACGGTCCCCAACGATAGTTGATCTTGGGATCGCGGTTGTGCTTCCCCTGGAGGCTCCAAAGCAATTTGCCGCTGCTGCCGGAGTAAGCCTCGAGCCATGTATGCTCGGCTGGCCGCGGCGACCCCTTTCGATTCAGTGCGACGGCAAGGTCCGGAAAGCCATCGCCGTCGATGTCTCCCAACGGGCGAAGGCCGGTAGCGCGGCTGGCGGTCATGGTCGCCGCCGATACTGTCAGCAGGCCCTTGGCACCGTCCAACGTGATAACTCGGGACGCCCCATCTCTTTCGACCAGATCTGAATCCCCGGACCCGCCACCGCTGCAGCCCATGCACGCTGCACAGCTCCAAAGAATCGCGCACAGGCCAACGCGTCTGACACTCAATTGCAACATGGAATCTCCCCCTGATCCGAGGAATGCCACACAATCGTCACAACGACACTTCAGCGATGGTCAGTCTAGCGTAGAAGGACGCGAGGGTCAAACATTCGGACCCGGCGAGGGATTGGAAGCAATCTGGCGCGCCATGGCACATGGACTGGCCGAAGGAGACGGCGGCCGGCATTTGACGACCTATCATCCGCGCGGCGGGCAACATTCCTCGACCTGGTTCCACCACGCTGACTGGCGCGATGTTCTTATGCCAGTCCGGGCCGGCGGGCCTACTTGCTGCCGCGGCTGGCCAGGATCATGGACGAGCATGGACGAGTGCGGCGTGGACGGCCTGTACAACGCCATGGGCCACGGGCGCGGCGTGGCCAGCGGTCCCGCTGCCGATGGTCGAAGAAGGCATGTGGGCGCATCTGGAAATCTACGATTCGACAGGTAGAACGACGAATGAGAAACGCCTTCGACGATGCAAAACTGAGCGATTGTCTGGCCCGAGTTTTCAAATCGGTCAAGCCGATCTGACCATCGTCGGGCTTTCGCCGGGTTTGCTTCACGGGACATGACTTGGCTCCTGTTAGAGAAAATGCTTGCCAAATCCTCCAACTTGAACCACTCGTCAACAATCGTTCTGGTGGGCGCTTACAGAGAACGTACCGATCGCAAGCGTCAATACCGTGGAGGTCCGACGCCGTGGGCGAAAGCAATCAAAATAGTCGCTGTCCGATCTACCCGCACCGCGTCACCCCCTCTCCCGCGGCGGTTCTGCCGTGCGCTTACGTAGCACTTCCAAGAAGAAGGCTACGATCGCAAAACCGTCAGCTTCGGTTTCAGGAATTTCGATATCGTCGTAGTCGGAGTTCACGGGCCTTAGAAGAATCCTCTCATGTTTCCACTGCGTGTCTGAATCCACCTGCTTTTCGCTGAAGTATTGTTTCACGCTGAAGGCGGCGCCGGTATCCTGATCCACATGGCTTCCACATCGCGCCAAAACGACCCGTCCATTTCGGCTTCCCTTCACGTTCCGAGTAAATAGACAGTAACTGCCGTTCGCAATCAATGGCTCCATTGAGTGTCCCTGCACTCGAGCTACGAACATGGATTCGTCAAGAGTCCTCCTTCGGCTAAGTCCCTCCATTTGCACCCATGTATCCGGCTGGGTTGGTACCGGAGAATCGAGAAACAAACCGGCGGCGATTTCCAGTGGATACAAAGGAAGGTACTTGCTGAAGCGATCCTCTTGGAGCGGACTCTCAACACACACAATCGCCGCTTGCGCCGAAACCGGAAGGTCTTCTGGCTCCGGAAGGAGGAAGGCGAAGTCATTTTCGGCGATGTCGATCGCCAGCGCCGAGTAGTACCTCTTGAGATCCTCCACCAGCTGTCGGACTATGGCGTCAATATCTTCATATGAAAGCTCCTTCATGAGCACTCCATCCAACCCGATGTAGTTTAGATCCTGGCAATGATAGAAGAAACGTTTGCGTTCGAATTTTTCAAACGGGTTCCGCAGTAGGCTTCTCTGCAAGGCGGGTGCATCAGCCAGACGTTCTGCATTGTTATAGGGGCACTTCTTTTTCTCGTTCTGACCACAACGCTTAAGAAGAGTTTGATAAAACTGCTGATACAATCCGAGCAATTCAGGCAATGCTGCCTCGCTACGGCGATTCCGTGTTTTGAGAAAGGCTAGAAGAAAAATGATCTTATAGGAAAACGTGTAATCACGTTTCTCGATGAACTCCAGAAAGTCCTGTTTTCTTGTCGCAGGCGTGT
>JAJSAJ010000305.1 GCA_024274855.1 Planctomycetota bacterium
ATCACAACATTGGCGTCCTCTATCGAAAATGCGACCGGATTGATGAGGCACGGAAGAGCTATACGACCGCACTAGCGATCCACCAGACACTCGCCCGAGAACACCCGGCGATTCCCGAATACCAGAGTGAAGTGGCGGCAAGTCAGAATAACCTCGGCGCGGTCTATGAGGATACGGGACAAATTGAGAAGGCCGAATCAGCCTACCGCAACGCCGCAAGCTCCTACAAACAGCTGGTCTCGCTCTACCCCAATGCGTGGGAATACGCGGCCAATCGGGCGATCAGTCAAAACAACCTCGGTAGTCTACTGATCAAGAATAATCGCTTTGAGGATGCGGAACGGAATCTCCGTGAAGCGGAATCCGAACTGAACCGACTCGTCAAATGCCAATCAGGAATTGCTTCCTATCTCGAACATCTGGCAGTTGTCTACGAGAATCTCACACTACTGTACGATCGATCGCAACAAACCGAAAAAACAGACATAGCCCTCGCCGCTGGAAATCACACTCGCCGAAAACTGCTTCGACAGTTTCCGAACCAGACAAGATACAAAGTGGACTACGAGGAAGCACTTGAGCGGTCATTCGATCTTCATTGGTCAAATCGCCAACAAGCACTTGCGCTAGAAGACCTTGAAAGATTGGCTGAATTCATCGAAACAATGGCCGACGATCCAAAACTCGATGCTTCGGAACTGATTCCAATGCTCCTGAATACGGGAGCATGTTTTTTCCAGGCCGGTCAGGCTAAGCACGCAATCAGCTTTCTTGATCGCGCGTTGACGCTAGTCCAATCGACACCCGAACTTCCAGAACGCGATCTGTTGCGAACTGAGTTACTGGCTCGACGTGGAGAATCTCATGAACTGGCAGGCGAGTTCGTCGCGGCTACCGCGGATTGGCGTCAGGTGCTGCAGTCGAGCGGCCAACCGAGCAGCAGGACGCGAGGCACTCTTCATCTTGCCTACTGCCTGGCACATGGCAAACACTACTCCGAAGCCGTCGCGGATGTCGACAAACTCGCCGAAGAAATTGCGGATGCCCCAATCTTTCTGTTCATGGCCGCCCGCGTTTTAGCCGTCGCCGCGTCCCAAAGTGAACGGGATTCTCGAATCCCCAAAACTAAACGCTATGAACTGGCTCAACACTATCGCCAGAAAGCCGTCCGCACACTCCGAAAGTGTGCCCGGCTCGGTTTCTTCCAGACTTCGGAAAACCGCCGACTAATGGAGGAGGACGAGGATCTCGCTCGCCTGCATTCGGAGGACTCGGCGGACGCATTCATCCGCCAACTCGAAGAGCGGTCGAAAAACGATGGCTGAACCACGGACAGATTGGCTCGCGAACCGTCGTGGAACTCGGAACAGAAAGCAATTCCGTCAAATATCCTTATTTTCGCCTGTCGGAACTTCTTCTCATTTTGCCATACGGATTCCAGAGAGACCCGTTAATTGGATCGTGTCCGTTGGCCGCTCGACTTTGTCAAAACACTTAACGTTCATTGAGTTTTGTAGTGCAGGGCGCGGCCGGCACCTCTACAGAGGCATCGGCGGTTCCCCCATTGCTATTTGAATGCGTCCGACTCCGAGGCGGCATGTTTTTGCTTCCCCCGAGAGCCGATGTGCGGCATAATGTGTGGGCACGAGGCGAGAACTCAATGAGTCGCCAAATCTAGTTTGCGTGGACAGGCTTGTTTCGACTGCGAGTACTTAAGAAAAAGGGGATGGGACAATGAGACTTGTGACCGTTTTTGTCGGAGTGGCGTTCTTGGTCGCTTCGTCTGCAGGCTTTGTTGCCGCAAAAGGCAAAGATAAGCCCAATCAAATCGGGCAGAAAAAATCGGTGGTCGGAGCGATCCTCAAGATCCGCACGAAACCTCGCATGGTCGTCGTTGAACCGCGAAGCGGCAGCGCACAACTACAAACCCAACAGGCTATTACCCAGAAAAAACCAAAACGGATGGCGTTTGGGATCGATGACGATACCATCATCGTGAACACCGGTGCATCACAACAAAAGGGCGCAAAAGGGAACCCGAACAAACAAGGGCTGCGACCTCAAGCCGAACTGGAGGTTGGCCAACAAGTGCGTGTCGTCTATGTAATCGTCAAGCCGACATGGCATCAGAATCAAGGGGATCAAGCAACTGCGGGTCAGAAACCTCACCAGAACCAGAAAATCAAAGCTCGCCAGGGACGGAAGACCAAACCGGGCAAGAAACAGAAGGTCAAACCGGGACAAGACGATGGCGATACACCAGGTCAATTCGACGATGATGACGATGAGGTTGGCCAGCAGGGCGACGCGAAAAGAATCGACGGCAGCAAAGGAACCCCAAACCAGCATCACAAAGTCAAGCCAGGGCAGAAAGACAAAATTAAGCCGGGACAGAAGGATCGAGTTAAACCCGGTCAGAAGGATCGGTTCAAACAAAAACGACGTCCGCGACGTCGACTGCAAGCGATTCGCATCGAAATCCTGACCCCGGGAACACAGCAAGGGAATCAGGATAAGTAATCGATTCCAGCTCGCCAGGGCCCATTTCGACATCAGCCAAGGTCTCACAAGACCTTGGCTGATTCGTTTTGTGCTTCCGCTCGGCCATACCTGGGCGGTGCCCCGTCATTCGGTCGGCATATTCGCCTCGAGGTGATCCCAAACTGCACGGATCCGCTGCATCTTGCGCTCGATCGTTCTGGTAGCACAATTCAGTTCGTCGGCAATTTCCTCGTTGGTATAGCCTTCCATTCTCTTTAGCGCAATGTCTTGGAGTCGCTCGTCGCCGAGTTGCTCCATCAGTCTCTCGAGCATCTCGCTTACTGAGGCAGCAAACTCGGGAGTCGGTTCCTCGCCGATCACTTCGCCGATCCCAACATGCGGATCGCTCTCGCGAGTAGGCTGAAACACGGACTCTCCCCGAGTTCGGCCGGAGCCTCGTTTCGCGGCGAACTGACGCCGGCGTTGTGCGTGGATTTTACGCGCTGTGATGGTAACCAGTACCTTCCACAAATCACTGCTGTACTCAAGCTTGGGAAACCGATTCTTGGCAACTCCGTCACAGAAGCTGTTGAAGGCACTGAGCACGACATCCTCTTCGTCGAAGACTCGACACGGCAAGTCAGCGAGTCGCCGACGTGCCAAGCGAAGAAGCTTTTCGAAATAGGCTTCCCAAAGCACTTGAGCGGCATCCATATCGCCACTCTTCAGGCGGCCGATCCAAGTCGTCATGTCTTGATCATTGGACATCGGTAACCTCTTCTTTTCTGCGACAGCTGCTTGGCTATCAACACCGACAAACGAGTGAAAGCCCCCGGACGAAACTCCCTATCAGCCTTTCGTGCGAGCACCGATCCGGAGCGCGGTTTCGTTCCGTCAACGATCGCAAGTCGGCTGTGCGGAGACGCATTCCGCCTGAAAGCAGTCTGTCATTCTAGCTCTGAAACACTTCGGAAAACAACCAAATTCCGTCGCTTCCCCTCCGCCAGATTTGCCATCGTCGTACACCCAGGGAAACCCCAAGGAAAAAGAGGGTTATCCGGGGGGTTCGTGTCGGACAGGTCAATCGTCCGGCCATAGCAAGGGTGGCAAGCAACCCACCGGGCAACACGCCCACCACCTCCCACCCTCCACGAAAAGGTGACATCATGACCACTCGTCACACCAACCGCCTGACCATTGTCGCCACCCTGGTCTTCGCTGCCAGTGCTTCGCAAGCAGTCTTTGCTGCTGAAAAGCCCAAGCCGACTCTGGCTACTCTGGCCCGTGCCTGTGCCGATCTGGGCCTGGCCCGTGCCGCAAACGTGAAAGCGTGTGCCGAATATCTGCTCCGTGCGGCGTAAGCCAAGAAGACCATCGAGGAAACTCGCACGATCAAACTGGCCAACGATCTTAAGAAAGCAGAAGTCTACTTCGAGCGTAAGCGTCTGAATCGCCTTTACCGTGACGAGTTCCACAAGCGTACAATGACCGCCGACCGGGCCGCTAAGATCGCTCGCATGGGACGCCCGTCCTCAATTGGCCAACTTCAAATCGGGCTGGTCAGCCTGGGTGCGACACAGCCTTGGCCGTATATCCTGACGACCGCAAAATACGATACCTGCCGCGAACGCATTGAATCAGTCATCCAGCAACAGGGGGTGATCGCCGCGGGAATGGGAACTCGCAACTGCCATGAGATTCAGAGTGCGATCCATGAAATGCGGCTGATTTTGAAGCAGCAGGTTCATGAGGTTCGTCCGATGGAATGGACGCACGCCAACACATTTCTGAAGAACCTGGCCTACGACGCAAGCCAAACTCGAACGAACAGCCAGAACATCTTGGCAAGCCGCTAAGCGACCCCCGTGAAAACTGATTGAGAACCGAGGCACGGCCCCAAGCCGTGCCTCGGTCGTTTCTTGTCACATCTCGAGCCAACGCATTCTCGCAGAACAACGGATAAACTGCCTATTGACGAATGAACGCAAGCAATGCAGATCGCCTACAGAACGAGTGCACTTTGCTGAGATTTCATCATCTTTTTGGTTGCATTGTTAGATCGCACTCGACTAAACTGTCACCAAGCCCCGCATGTCATTCAACAACAGACTGGGCAACCCTGCTCAGGGGGATACGGTGATGGCCCAGCCAATCAAATCGGGTTTTCTTATTCGCATCAGCCTCATAACTGTCTCCGCACTTCTCGGGCCTTCCGCAAATGCCCAGACGCGAAACGACTCCAAACAACCCAAGAGCATTCGTCGCGAGACCGAAACCGATCGGTCAGTGGGCAGGCGTGACAAATGGGCTATCTTGATCGGCGTGAACAACTACACCTATTTCAGCTCGCTCAAGTACTGCGTCGCGGATGCTCGATTGCTCGAAAGCGTGCTGGTCCAGCGGTGTGGTTTTCCGAAAGACAATATCCTGGTCCTGGCTGATGATCAGCCGAAGGCCCAGTTCAAACCGGAAGCCTCGAACTTCCACGTCCAGATTCGGGGTTGGTTGATGCAACCGAAGGAGAATGATACGGTTCTGGTCTTCTTTTCAGGTCATGGTTTTTTGGACGAACGTGGCCAGTGCTTCCTGGCCCCCCGCGGATGCAGCCGAGCAAACCCGATGCTAACGGGGTTTCGGGCAGCTGATCTTCGCGAGCTTCTTCTGCAATGCAAGGCAAAACGGAAACTGCTGATCTTGGATTGCTGCCATGCCGGCAGCGGCAAGGGCGCATCGAATGGCAACATCGGTGCCACATTCTCCGATGCCGAAGGACTGGTTACTCTGGCCAGTTGCAGCGCCAACCAGGAATCCTACGAATGGGATGCGAAACAACACGGTTTCTTTACTTACTTTCTGGCCGAGGGGCTTAGGGGTAAGGCAGATGACAACCATGACGGTATCGTCGACTCGGGTGAGTTACACCAGTACGTTCAACGTACGGTGCGCAAGCGAGTTCAGAAAGAACTGGGAAAGATACAGACTCCCTATCGAACGGCGGCCGGAACCGGCGAATTCGAACTGGCTCGCGTCGGCCAGTCGCCGCAAGCAGGATCGCCTCGGCAAATCGTCAACTCGCTCCACATGAAACTCCAATGGATCCCAAGCGGAGACTTCGTGATGGGAACACCCTAATCAGAAGACGGTCAGAACGACGAGCGACCAGCGCACCGGGTGCGCATCGGCAAGCCATTCTACCTTGGAATCCATGAAGTAACCGTCGGGTCCTTTCGCAAGTTCGTGGAAGCTACGCGGTTTGAGACAGATGCTGAACGAGGCGGCGGCGCGTTCTCCATTGATCCACAAACGCACGAATACCGCATGGCACCTGATGTTAACTGGCGACGCCCCGGTTTTCCACAACCGGACAACGCCCCGGTCGTTTGCGTTTCCTGGAATGATGCCGTGGCATTCTGCCGATGGCTCAGCCAAAAAGAGAGCCAGCACTATCGCCTTCCGACCGAAGCGGAATGGGAATATGCGTGCCGCGCCGGCAGTCGCACCACATGGTGTTACGGAGATGCCGTCGACGACTTGGACGACTACGCCCACTTTGGGAAGGCCGTTCGCGTCGAGTACGATACGCCACCAACCGCTTCTTCCGATGTAACGCAAGCCAACTCGTTCGGACTTTTTGACATGCATGGCAATGTCAGCGAATGGTGCCAGGATCGGTATGCGAGCGGATACTATCGACGCTCGCAAACCAACGACCCGGAGGGTCCAGTAAGTGGGTTGAATAGTGTCTATCGAGGCGGAGCGTGGTCGGATCGCGCCGAAGACACTCGGTCTGCCAGGCGTTTTTTTCGGCCTGGCAACCAGGCCTCGTTCGATATCGGGTTTCGCGTCGCACGCGACGTTCGTTGACTCCAGACAGATCTCGGAGACGTCTCACACAGTCACTTGGATGATCCAGAGATGGCGCAAAAGGCTTTTCCGTACATAACCCCGTGGAGGAAACAGACCATGCGATGGCCGTGTCGATTCAGTGTTTGGGCGATTTGCGTGTCGTGTGCCGTCGTTGGGTACGCCCAGCCGCCCAACTTAACTCAGGTTGCTCAAAGTATCGCAGGAAAACTGGCCGTCCAGTTGGTGCGCGCTGACGGAAAACCGACCGTCGCCGTTTTCCCCTTTTCCGATGCCAACGGTGAGATCACGCCCGAGATGGGAAACATGCCGGTTTTCCTACAAGGTGAGTTGATTCACTGTCTGAC
>JAJSAJ010000020.1 GCA_024274855.1 Planctomycetota bacterium
CGCGGCGGCCTCGCTCGGTCCGTGTGACGTGTTTTGCCGGTAAGGTCCGTAAAACATATCTCGACGGTAGAGCGAGTTGTGCCGGTTTTGCCGGCAGCTGCCCCACTCTTCCGGATAATCCTCGGTAACCGGTATACTGATCGTGCTTGTGGTTGTTCAGACCGTGGGCAACGGCCCAACACGCGTTACCAATAGCCCGTCCCAAATCAGCCCGTCCGTTTCCTCACGTCTATTGGGCTCCGGAGTCGTTTTTGTGCCCGATTTCAAAATAGCTGGAACCTCGATTATGTCGAAACCGGAATCGCAACAGGCCTCGGAGCAAGATGCGGGGAATAATGAGGCACCTTTGGAAATCGCCATGGTCGGCGACCTTACTGACCACGAATCGGATATTTGCGAGAAATTGTTGAGTGTTCCACCGGGATCCGAATGCACGCTCTATATCAACTCACCTGGCGGTAGTGCCTACGTGGCGATCTCACTCACTTCGATCATTCGCATTCGTGATCTCAAGGTAACCGGAATTGTGACGGGCGAATGCTCGTCAGCGGCAATCTGGCCGCTGGCCGCCTGCCAAAGACGGTGCGTCACGGCGTACAGTGTTTTACTGTTCCATCCCATGAGGTGGCAGAGCGAAGAACATGTTCAGTTATCGGAAGCCGCGGAGTGGGCACGCCATTTCAATAACCTCGAACAGGATATGGACCAGCTCCTGGCTGGCATGTTCGGTATCGATCTGGAGCGATTGTTGCCTTGGATCCACCCTGGTCGTTATGTTTCGGGCCGTGAGTTGGCCGAAGCCGGACTGGCCGAACTGATCGACCTGCAGACGTTGCACTAGGCTCTGTCTCAGAACTGGCGAAGAAGCCGTGTTTCCGAGAGGTCAGATCTACCGCTGAGCCTCTTGCGCAGAAGGGCTCGGGACGAGCCTCGCCCTCCCGTATTGCTGCGGCGTGCCACTGGCTCCGACCACGAGATCTGCTGTCGGCCAACTGAAGCTGTCGTTATTGCGTCGCGGAGTTGGCTTCCGGCGAACCCCCGCTACTTGCCTCCTCGTCTTCCGGTTGGTCGATTCGTACCAGCACAACTTCGGAGGTCTTGTCCGGACCATAATGGAGCAATGCATTGGTGACGTCTTCGGTCAGGTTATAGACGCCCGTTTCCATGACTACTTTATTGTTCTTCTCGTCCATCAAATGCCAGGCGGCTCGTTGCGTGGCATTGTCGACTTTGCCCTCGACGGGAATGGTTGTTTCGGTTGTTTCATTGTAGTAGGTGCCAGCGATGACTCCGTCCTTGTTGACGGACAGTTGGAGTAGACGATCCGCTTCGGAAACCCCCTCTTTCGTAATGGCCCAAACACCGAGAGGAAGCCACTCGAGCTCGGTTGCTTGAGGCTCGCTGTACTCGGGAATGCTGGTGGCAAGTGTCTCGGCCTGCTGATAGTACTCGGTGGCGGTGCATTGCGCTTCGCCATCGATGTAAACAGTGTTGTTCTCGTAGTAGACGTTACCGCCCTGTCCGTATACGTAATAAACAGGCTGAGTCATCGCCGAGCCGACGAACCAACCGGTTAATGACGCGACGGTCGCGCAGCCCCACCAGTGCCATCGGCGAAAGTGACGGCCGTGGCCCCAGGGATGCCAGTGCGGTGGTCGGTGAGGGCCGTGCCACCAGCCGGGATGAAACGGCCGCGCATGACGTCCGTGCCAATAGCCGTTCACCCGGTTATGTTGGTTGATCCATGTCGGTCGGTTATTGATGTTCAGATTGATGTTACCGCTGCCGATGTTGCCGTTGCCGATACCAGGACGGCCCGGTCGATGACCATTACCGGGTCGGTTTCCTGGACCGGGTCTCACAGGCAGTGTACCTGGCCGATCCCCGATCCCCGGGCGCTCGGGCCGATTGCCATCCCCGGGTCTCACAGGCAAGGTGCTTGGCCGGTTCCCGGGACTGGGACGTGTGGCTGGTCTCTCCTTCGGCAGGTTCAAGAAATCTTGAAGATCATTTCGCGATGGGCGTTGCCCGGGACGGGAAAGCCCAGGGCTACCGGGACGCGTTCCCGGTGAGGGTCGCGTGGACGGTCGGGACGGAATACCGGGACGTGTCGATGGTCGCGACGGCGTGCTAGGTCGTGTGGATGGCCGGGATGGAATACTCGGTCGCGTGGACGGGCGGGACGGCGTGCTCGGTCGTGTCGACGGTCGGGATGGAATACCGGGACGGGTCGATGGCCGCGACGGCGTGCCTGGTCGTGTCGACGGCCGGGACGGCGTGCTCGGTCGCGTAGACGGGCGGGACGGCATACTGGGCCGCGTCGATGGCCGCGACGGCGTGCTTGGTCGCGTCGACGGTCGCGATGGCATGCTGGGCCGCGTGGATGGTCGCGATGGCATACTGGGACGTGTCGATGGGCGCGATGGCATGCTTGGTCGCGTGGACGGGCGAGCGCGGCTCATCGAAGGTGATCGGCTGATCGAGCGGCCCCCACCACCTCGGCTCCCGCCGCCGCGGGATCCACCACCGCGACCCCCTCGGGCCAGAACGGGCTCGGCGGCGACTGCGATGCACAACCCCACGACCACTGCCAAGGTTAATCGTTTGCGATTCATAACCGACTCCCGGGATTTCTAGCCGGGCAGGTCGCCGAACCATGGTGTGGAGCCTCTTGCACCCAACTTGCCATGTTCGATAGCCTTGCCCTGAAGGGGTTCAAAATGGTTGTCGTTCACGGGGTTCTCGTCTGCCAGCGCGTTAGCACCGGAGTTTTTTTCGATTTCCCACACGCCCGATTTACCATTAGTCATTTGACATTAGTCATTTATCATCGAGAGAGGCAGCCCAACGGGGTCAGGCTCTTTCCAATGACAACTAACAAGAGAAACGGATCACTTGCGTACGATTGTAACAGGTGCAATATCGGGTAACAGTTTGCCGCCGACCTCACGTCCTGTTGATTGCCATTGCATGGTGTTTGCATCGATCTGCTCAATCACGCTCACGGATGATCCGATTTGGGCATCCGGTAACACATACTTGGTTTTGATGGTCCATTTCGCTCCATTCTGCCGCCATTGGCCGGTGCCGATCCCCCCGTCCGTGTCGAATGTCCAGGATCGCACTTGCTTGTTTACGGGATCGTAACCGATCACCTGGGTTCCTTCCAATTCGACGTGGTTTCCGATGTTTACACTGAATGAACGCGTCATGAAGTTCTTGTTTTTGGTCCATCGGCAGGTGGTCGTGATCACGGCATCATCATCCTGATCGACCCAGGTTCCGATCATCCATTGAAGTGGCTTCAGGTATTCGTAGTGAGATGCAGGTACCGGGACTGCCGTCTCGCGTACCGTGTTCAGTTTCCACTGGCCATTTTCCTTCACGTGAATAGCCATGTAGGTCGTCTCTTCGGCCGTCTCGGCAGCATGCTGGACACGGGCGGTCCCTTCTTCAATCGCGACAGTGGGCGTCAGGAACCGGATGTTGACATTACTCAAGACAAGCGTCGTCTTTTCTGGATTATCTGTCAGGCTGGCGACCAACTCGGATTTGATCGCTTCGCGGCCGCGAATGCGGCGGCCCTCTGGAGTTATCCATTCACCATCTCGACTCCAAGAATCCGCAAGCGTTTTTGCATCTTGTTGATTATACGCCTCAACGTACTGTGCGATGTTCTTGCGGATCGCTTCCGCCTCTTTGGCAGATTCCGTTGCCTCGCTTCCAATCGCGGGAAGCGGCGCGAAAAAAAGAAAAACGAACAACAGGGTTTGTTTCATGGCGATGTGCCTCCTCGCGTGGGTTACGCGAATCGTGGGACCGAAGTAGTTGTGTCCGAAATTCTTTACAACCGAAGACCTGCAGCCCAAGTGGGGCGTGCCAACGAAATTGAAGTGTCACAAAAAGCAGCCGTTCACGCCGCTGGGGTCTGCCCCCTTGGAAGCGAAAGGGCGGCCTACATTCCGTGAACGGTTACCCAAAAAACGGGCATCGACACGGTCTGAACAACGTGTGCCAAGTACGTACGTTCCGATAGTGGACGCGTGCCGTGCTAACTTGGCTACAGGTTTACCGGTGGCCTGATGCCATGGACTTACGGACCGTTGCTCTCTTGACAAAGTCCAGTGACCAACGGAAGCGGACTGTTGGGGTTCGAACAATTGTTCGGATCGACAGGTGACCCGGCTACTCAATGCGAGGAGAAGGAGACGTGCAACAACTCAGCAAAAACACAATGACGGAACACTCGGCATTGCAAGAGTTCTCAATGCCGGGGAAAAAACGCCCACAAGTTTCACTTTATTGTGCAGCCTGTCCAATTTCACACACTACGGGCATTCTAGCACGTAACGAAAGGGTGGGCAACGAATCGGTTGCCGGGTCGAGCCACGGAGCGAGTCCGTGGGTTGCATTGCTCCAAATAAAGCGTTTACGATTGCAATGTGTGGGTTTCGGGCACATCGGCGACGACGAGTCCTCATTAGGGGGGCGGGTGCCTCGATTCTTAGTCTTGCGATATTCCGGTATTTCGACACATCATTTACCGACAGGATATGTGCGATGAGAATTGTGCGATTTCTTGATTCATCGGGAACGATACACTTTGGTTGCCGTCACGAGGATGGCAAGACGACGCGGATCGAGGGAGATGTTTTCGGTCAATTTCGCGATTCGGGCCAAGTGGTGGATGTCGCCAAGTTGCTGGCACCGGTCGCACCCGCGGCGATTCTGTGCATCGGGCTAAACTATCGGAAGCATGCGGCCGAAAGTGGGGCACCGATTCCAGAATACCCGGTGCTTTTTATGAAAATGCCGTCGGTCGTACAGAATCCAGGGGCACCCATTTTGATCCCAACCCATTTGAGAAGCACCCAGGTCGATTTTGAATGCGAACTAGCCGTGGTGATCGGCAGGTCCTGCAAGAATGTGTCACGTGAAGAAGCACTTGACCATGTACTTGGATATACGTGTGCCAACGACGTCAGCGCACGCGATTGGCAACGATCGTGGGGAGGCAGCCAGTGGTGTCGTGGCAAGACGTTTGATACGTTTTGCCCGCTCGCACCGTGCCTTGTGACGGCCGACGAAATCGAGAATCCCAATGCCTTGGGGATCAAGACGGTTCTGAATGGCCAAACGATGCAGGATTGGAATACAAGTGACATGATCTTCGATGTGCCAAGGTTGATCGAGTTCTTGAGTGGCAGCACCCGTTTGGCTGCGGGTACAGTCATTCTAACCGGGACACCGCCGGGTGTCGGAGTTGCGCGCACGCCCCCCGTTTTCCTCAAAGATGGAGATGTGGTGACGATTGAGATCGAGAAGATCGGCTCGCTGACGAATCCGGTTTGCGACGAACCGGAATGAAAATGTGGTGCAAAACGTGGTATGTGCGAACCGGGGCGCAGTTGTTTTCCTGGACCCTCGCTTGTGCAATCGAACGTCAGCCATCACAATTCCGTGTTTGGTCCAATCTGGTCCGAGCAGCGGTTGGGCCGGTCCAACAAGCTGTCCAGCCCCCCGAGCGGCCTGGCGATTCTCGCAGCTTTTTGAGTGGCAAGTTGTGTTGTCCTCCGTCTTGATTGAGTGTTTCTTGTTATCGAATCGTCCGCTCGCTTACGGTCTGTTCTTAAATTCGGCATGTTTCCATGAATAAGATCATCAGCCACCTACAATCCATTTTTGACACAGAGACGTCGGGCCGGTTGATTCTGTTTAGTCCTTTGGTCGGAATTGTTGCAGGACTTGGGGCGGCGGCTTTTTATTGGCTTCTGGAACTGGTCCAAGCCGGTATTCTTGGGCGCGTCGAGGGCTACTATCCTCCTGGTTCCGGCAGCGAAGTGGCGGCACACGTGGCTCAGATGCCGAGCTACACGAATTGGTGGGTTGTGTTGTTGGTGCCTGCTTTGGGGGGCCTTGTCTGCGGGTGGCTTGTCTACACGTTCGCTCCGGAAGCCGAAGGGCATGGAACGGACGCGGTTGTTCGGTCGTTTCATCGGCTTGGAGGCCGTGTTCGCGGCCGAATTCCGTTCATCAAATCGGCCGCGTCGATTATCACGATCGGCACGGGGGGATCGGCTGGCCGTGAAGGGCCGATCGCCCAGATTGGGGCCGGTTTCGGATCTTTTCTTGCCACGAAAATGGGGTTAGGTGAGCACGAACGGCGTCTGTTGATGGTCTGTGGGGGTGCGGGCGGAATCGGCGCAATTTTTCGAGCCCCGTTGGGCGGCGCGCTGTTCATGAGCGAGGTCTTGTACGGTTCGACCGCCTTGGAATTCACGGCGGTCATCCCGAACTTCATTTCCGCAATAACCGCCTATACCGTTTTCTCTTCGATTTGGGGGGCGGGGTTGGCGTTTACGATCCCGTCTTGCTTGGAATTTTCGAACATCGCCATATTGCCCTTTTACCTGGTCTTTGCCGTTGTCTGTTCGCTTGTGGGATACTTCTACGTTTTAGTCTTCTATGGACTACGAAACTACTTTTTTCGCAAGCTTCCGATCCCAAATATGTTCAAACCGGCAATCGGCGGATTGATGCTTGGAGCGATTGCCATTTGGTTTCCACAGCTCATGTCCGGTGGCTATGGGTGGATTCAAAAGGCGATCGATGGCGAGATGTTGGTCGGCCTGCTCGTTATCCTTTGCCTTGGAAAAATCGTCGCCACATCGTGTACGATTTCGTCCGGAGGTAGTGGTGGCGTCTTTGCCCCTTCGTTATTCATCGGCGCCATGCTGGGCGGTGTCTATGGTCAAGTGTGTGCTCACTTTTTTCCGGGCCTGATTGAGCATCCCGAGGCTTTTGTGCTGGTCGGCATGGGCGGTTTTTTTGCTGGTGTTGCCCGCGTTCCGCTGACAGCGATCCTGATGGTTTGCGAAATGAGCGGTTCCTCCGGCCGGTTGCTTCCCTGGATGCTGGTTTCGCTTATCAATGTGGCATTGCTCTCATCAAAATGGACGTTGTACGAAGAGCAAGTTTCGTCGATGGTCGATAGCCCCGCTCATCAAGGCGATTTTGTGATTGATATCTTGGAACAGATTCGCGTTGGGGAAATTAGTTACCAGACGCGACATGTGAACCTCGTCCGTGAGGATACCCCGCTACCCGAGATCCTCAAGCTGGCGGCGAATTCGAAGGAAACCTATTTTCCGGTCGTCGACCAAGCCGACAAACTGATCGGCATCTTTTCGTTGCGCGATTTGCGAAGTGTCCTCTTGGGCGATAAGGCGGGAGGGTTGATTCTGGCTGTCGATCTTGCCACAAGCCCTGTTTTTACCGTGACTCCGGAGGATGACTTGCATACGGCTTTGCGCCGCTTTACACACAAGAATATTGACGAGTTGCCGATTGTCGATGTTGAGGATTCAAGACGTGTGATCGGCATGCTTAGCCGAAAGGATGTGATTGCCGCCTATCATGATCGAATAACGTCCCTTCGGCACACTGACGATGGTGAGCCGGATGTATCAAGTGCCACGCATGAGGTGGCCGAGTAGGCCGTTGTCGTTGCGGCGAGTTCGGTATTTGCCGGGTAACCGTTCACGGAATGTAGGCCGCCGGTTCGCTTCCAAGGGGTCAGACCCATTTTCGGCGACAAGATGCGTTCGCGTAAAGAAACGCTTTCTCCGCCGAAAATTGCGTCAGACCCCAGCGGCGTGAACGGCTACTTTGCCGGCTACATCGATCCGGTTGTCGGCGTTTCCCAGTTGTGCGATTCACACGAAGCCAGAATGGCCAGATTGGCGTGAAGGGTTTCCGTCGCTTCGGCCAAGCTGCAGGCCGGAGCACTTTTTCGCTTGATCGCGTCAAGAAAACTGTTCGCCTGGTTGGTGAACAACTGGTCTCGCTGCAACGAGTCGGCCGGCTGATCGTGCCAGGTTCCACCAGGTTCTGTCATCCATCGCCAACGGTTTTCATGTGATTCATATCGGGCGGTCCCCGCTTCTCCGACCACGGTGATCGTCAGTTCGTTCGGCGCCTGGAATTGGTTCAGGCTGTAACTGCCCATCACACGACCATGCCGAGCGATTACGTGTACGGTGTCCTCGACGGAGACGCCAGGCAGCAGTTGATGGGCCGAATCCGCGACGAGGCTCTCAATCGGCCCGACAAGCCATTGTCCGGCGTTGACGATGTGTGTCAGTGCGTCCTGAATCGCGCCGCCACCCGTTCGGTGGTCTGTGTAGTAAATCTCGCGGTAGGCAGGCCGGTACGTCGGAAAATGTTGTCCACTGGTTGCAATCAATTGCATCGGGCGTCCAAAGCGTCCTTGCTGGATGGACTCGCGCATGGCTGCTAACGCCGGATGGTGACGATGGACATAGGCAACCGCCGTCACCAGGTCGTTTTGAGTGACAACATGGGCGAGCTCGTGCAGGCCTTCCAGTGTAGTGCTGAGTGGCTTTTCAATCAGCAGGTGAAGCTTCTGCTGAGCCAACTGCAGGCCGATTTCGATGTGGTAGTTGGCCGGAACGGCGACCACTGCCGCATCGTAGGTCGAGTCGGCTTGCA
>JAJSAJ010000306.1 GCA_024274855.1 Planctomycetota bacterium
CGGCAGCTGGTCTAAGCTATGAAGACCGAATAACTGTAGAAAACGTCTGGTAGTTGTGTAAAGGTAGGGACGTCCTAATTCATCACTTCTTCCACCAATTCGAACCAAATCACGCTCCATCAGTTGCCGCACAATCTCACCACAACTCACCCCCCGAATTGCCTCGATGTCTGCCCTCAACACGGGTTGACGATAGGCCACGACGGCCAACGTCTCCATAGCCGGCCCGGACAAACGAACCTCGGAGGGTACATAATCCAGTCGTCGCAGCCAGGGTGCAAACTGGCGTCTTGTCAGCAACTGGAAACCACCGGCGACCTCTTCAACGCGAAATGCACGCCCCGTCGCATCATAGGATCCATTCAACTGTCGTACTAACGTACGTGCCTCCGTTCCATCGGCCAACCCGGCATATTGCGCCAGCTTGCGGCTATTGAGTGGTTGGCGAGCCAATAACAAAATCGCTTCCAATCGGCAACGTCGTTGATCAGACGATCCATCGTCGACACCCCCATTCGAGGACGCTAAATCCCCCAGACGCATCCACTTGGTCCCGTGGCATCGCGCCAAATATCTACAGCCCGAGGCGCTCTGGTACCTCAGCGACACACTGTTGAGCTGTTCGGCGGGGCGGATACGGATGCGACGCATTGCAGGTTCTTTGTTATGGAATGAAACTTGACCATCTCATGTCAAGAAGCTCGGGGCCCCATTGGCCCACTCCCGTTGGTCGCTGGAACTTTGTCAAAAACTTAACGATCTTTGAAGTTTAGTAATACAGATCCCTCGACACGAAAGAGTCAGTGACAATAAACACTGGCCGAACCGCCGCCCTGCTTCGAACCCAATTCAATTCGCAGCTCACGGTATCACGATGCCCTGCCTCGTAAGTATCATCGCCAACCAACTGGTGACAAGTCCTAATAACTTCGGTCCACTCACCAAATCAGGTATCCACGGTTCAATCGGGCGCATTCGCCTGCGTGATTTCTCTTCTGCCTACCCATTGTTGGACCTGCTTCAGCACATCAGACATGGCAGTAATCGGATCTGGGCCTGCCGCCTGAAACGGCCGCTCGTATACAGGGTTATCCGGGAGGGGCAGACGACAATGAAAGCGAACCATGCCGGTCGAATCAATCGGTTCCAACATCATATACGTTGCTCCGAGTGCTTGCAGACGTTTACGAAGTGCGCCATCGGCCACACCAGTCGATATATCGACAGGCTGCCGATGTGGATCATCCAATCGAGGTAACTTTCGCTCCGTTCTTGCCCACGCCAAGTCCCCAGGAACCGCCTCCGGCTGGATTGGTACGGGTCGGATTGCCCCCCCGTCGGACTCAGGGGTTCTTACAGACACTGGAACCTCCCACATCTAATCAGAGTCCCCATTTGATGGCTGCTCCCCACGAGCGGGAATCAGAGTACGCGGAATGACATCGGTTTGCCCGTCGTGATCCGAAATACGCCGAGCGTCGGTCAGTGCCCAAATCGGCATCACAACAAGCAGTGCCAACACGACGACCATTCTCACGGCGAGGCCAATTCTCGAATTCCATTCCCGCATACAGGTCACCAAATCCGGTCAGCGACGAATATCCATGTTCAAATCCGTTTCCCGATCCATCGGCCTCGGATCTTAGCCATATTGCCAAACTGAGAAAAGGGTAACATTTTCGTTGGCCTGTTTGGCTTGAAAATCGACTTAACTTCCATACCATAGTGGCTGCCAGGCGGCTAAACTGATACCAAGAATCTCAGGTGGTCCAGATCATTCCAGAAACTCAGCCCCATCCATGAACCGACGAATCCACCCACAATTCGTGAGGTTTTCAATCTGGGTAATTGGAGGCGTTTTTCTCCTGTTACTCAGCATCGTGGTTTTTGGCAATGTTCACGGTCTGGAGTTTGCCCCAGACACGTTTGCTCGACGATACTACAGCTATTTCGAGTTGCCAATCGCCCATGTCCAAGTCTGGCCAGTATCACATACGCCTCAAACAAGTCCACTCCAACGTCTGCTGCAAAACAAGAAGTATATGACCTACTCATCCCCCCCAAAACGATGGGACCTTGTGGCAAGTTACCGAGGAAGCTCGCTTTTTACCCTTGGGCCAGCTGAGGTATTGCGTCGTTATGTCGATGCAGTCGATGCGGACGACAAACCTTATTGGCTCACCTGGACAAAGGACCACCCGAAACTTGCACGTATTTTCTGGCCGGAAATCGCCGATTTGGCCCAACAGCAGCACTATTCTCTGATGCCGGATCTATTTGACGCGGCATCATGCGCGAAAGACCCCGTCTTGTTGCGTTCCGAACTGAATCGCATACTTTCTGAAAAATACGAGTCGCTCGCCAACCTCCAGATTAAGCTGGAAAGGTACGACGTCGCTGAGGGACTCTACAATAAAGTACTCGAATACGAGCCCACGCGGGCGGCCAGCTTGACTGGCCGTGCTGCTTGCCGCAAGCGGCTTGAAGGGATGAAAACCAAGAGAACTGATGGTCATTGATCTCGATCACAATGCGACGACGCCGATCCATCCTGATGTTGCCCAGGCAATACTTGACTGCTCTCTGGCTGGGTACGGTAACGCAGCAAGCGCACACCAACGAGGTCGTTCCTCGCGACGAATTCTCGAACTGGCGCGCGATGGGATCGGTCGTATCCTCGGTGCGCATAGGGTCGGAATCGACTCGGATCGTGTGATTCTGACCAGTGGTGGAACGGAATCCAATAACTTGGCTCTCATCGGCCTGGCCGGTCAACCGCCCGGAAGGGTTTTGATCTCATCGGTCGAACACCCCAGCGTCGTCGGCGCTGCCCAAGAGCTTCAACGACGTGGGTTTGATGTTCTGCACATACCGGTCGACGCGTCCGGTGTTGTCGACGCGGATCAGCTTCGGCAGAATTTGACACCGGATTGCCGTTTAGTCAGCATCATGATGGCAAACAACGAGACAGGTGTCCTGCAACCTATCGAGAAGTTGGCGGCAATATGCCATGAACAAGGTGTCTCTTTCCACACCGACGCGGTCCAAGCGGTTGGAAAGATCCCGGTTCAGTTTCGCCGCTCGCAGGTCACCGCGTTGACGTTGTCGGCACACAAGTTCCATGGCCCTCGTGGCATTGGTGCACTGTTGTTGCGTCCCAAGATCC
>JAJSAJ010000307.1 GCA_024274855.1 Planctomycetota bacterium
ACAAGAAACGTCAACTGTCTCGCGTGTCACCTCGTGGCAACTGCAACCTGGCAATTCTCCATCCTGCCCCTGTTAAAATACAGGAACTAGGGAAAGTGTAAAGGTGGTAACGAGGCTCCCGTGGCTGAGAACATCCAACGTTGTTCTCATCAGATCCCTGACGGAACGTCAACAACAATCCCCAAGCAACCCGAAATGCGGGGTGTGAAGTCGGCCGCGTATACGCGGTGCGTCCGTCCACGCACTCGCCGAGACTCCGAAACTCGCAGCAGGTATATGCCGCCACCCCCTAAGCAGGGAACGATCGGCTGGAACCGGGATGCTGTCCGCTGACATCTTATCGCCGCCGATCGATCAGTCACTTTGTGCTGAAATGGCGAGCCGACGGGGAATGGACATTTCACAGTAACGGCTGCAACGAAGGTAGGGAACAAACGGCTTGGTGTAAGGAAAACAATCAGGCAGTCTGCAAGGATCGCGAGCGACGGGGGAAGACTGCGAAGTACAACTCGGCCGAGTTTCGCTGAACAGAATCAGCCGTTTGTTCCTTGCGGAAGAATGGCCAAATCGCTGGCCCCGGCAAACAGAACAAGAAGTGACTTTTGGTACGATGGGCTTGCGGAAGTGAAGGGGAATCGACATGGGTCTGTTCCGAAAGAACGCCCCACGGCTCCGTTTTGGACAGCTGCGAGGTTGTAGCCGTTCACGCCGCTGGGGTCTGACGCAATTTTCGGCGGAGAAAGCGTTTCTTTACGCGAACACATTTTGTCGCCGGAAATGGGTCTGACCCCTTGGAAGCGAGCCGGCGGCCTACATTCCGTGAACGGTTACGCGAGGTTTTTGAAACTACCTGCCTTGGTAACTGTTTAGCTGTCTGCAGTAGGACTTGCATCTCACTGCTGTTTTTGCGGTTAATCGACTCCAACGGCCTTCTGCCGTTGGTGAGCGAGTCTATTGAGCTAAAGAGCAACATGTCACTTCAAAGGCTCCGCTCGCTCCCCGCCGCCTTTGGCGGCGGGGAGCGAGCGGGGAGGGAAGGAGGATTTCACCGCATCGCGTTAGCGCGCGAAACTTATTCACCCATGGGACAAGCCCATGGGGGTCCCTCGACAACCATTCTCCTCCATTTGGCTAAACAACTACCTGCCTTGCAAGAAATAGAAGCCGGGGAACAATTTGTCCCGAGCTACGGAATTAGCTAGAAAACAGCCCGCCCACATTGTGGCGGCCATGGTTGGGACACTCGGCACTTGCCGCACAGAAGCACTGCTGGACCGTGACCGATGAGGACTTCAAACGGGCCACCGAGGGCGCTGCAGAATCCGGTGCAGCTGCACTGCAAAATGCAGCACAGCGACCGCAAGCACCGACTGGCACCAACTCGCAAGATAACCCACTAACCCACGTTGGCACAAGCACTTCTGCGAACTTTTGCGAGCCGACGCGAAAGTACGCAAACTCTAGAGCGGAAGTGCATGGGAATCGAACCCACCAGCCACATGATTTCCATGCGGCTCAACGGTTTTGAAGACCGCGGCCACCACCAGGTGTGCAAGCACTTCCGAAACGGATGGTCGTTGTCGAGCAAGGGGTCCTGCGTGAGTCGTCTCCAGAACAGAAACTCGGATCACGTGCCGGCGGCACGGGCCGAGCGCGTGTCACGCGGTGAAACTTCGGCGCGCCGAACCATCAGGCCCAATCGAGTCCCGTCTCTTTGCGAACTCGCTCCTCGAAGTTGCCCAAAAGCCCACCAATAACGTCCCAGCCCTCGCGCAGACGGACTTCAATGTCCCCCTGCTGATTCACACGAACCACCGTGTCCTGAAGCACGCCCGCGCCGGCCAAATCGTTAACGTGCAATTCGTCGTCTTTTACAATGGTGGCCAGAGACTTTCCAGTCATCTCAATAAACTTCATGCCACGAATCTTACCATCGTTTCTAGCGAACCGACCCGGGAACCGCGTCCACCACCGCTTTACTGGAGACGATCGCCTCGCACTCCCGAACAGCTCAAAACTCCTTCGATTCACAGCCGCTCCTGTGCTGGCTGCACTACAAGCGTCCATTCTACCATAAAAGAGAACGGAATACAGCAAGGTGCCACCCCCTTTTCGGAGGAGCCGGATCAGAACCTAAAGGTGCACTGCGACACCGCTCCGGGTCTTGATCGTAACGTGGTCCACCACGCGGGAGGGCGAGGCTCCTGCCGAGCCGGTGAAAAGTGTCGACGCTGGTTGACGTTACTCAAGTTGGCCCAACTAACGATGACTGCCCAGGCGGCTTCTGGCGGGAGGCAAGACACGTCCCACCAAGCCAGCTCAGCCCTCGGCCGACTTGAGTGATTCGCGAAGTGCATCCGAAAGAGCCAACATTTGTTCGACATCCAGCTGTTCCGCACGCGCATCGGGCCCCAAACTCAACTGCGTCATGACGGCATCCACTTGAGGCTTCGTCAGACGTTTTTTGAACGCGCTTAACACACAACTACGTAGAAACTTGCGACGATGCAGAAACACCGCTCGGACGAATTGGTGATAGAACAGCAGGTCGGGAATCCGGGCACGTTTGGCCGGATCGGGCACCACGTGGATAATCGCCGAAAAGACTTTGGGGCGAGGCCAGAATACGGTTGGTGGCAGAATGCGAACGATCTCAATATCACAAAGGCTCTGCATCCAGACACTCAACGCGTTGTAATCCTTGGTCGATGGCCGCGCGGTAATCCGTTCTGCCAGCTCCTTCTGTATGGTCACGGTCATCGAAACGGGGACGATATCGGCCAGTAACAGATTGGAGATCACGGGCGTTGCGATGTTATAAGGCAGATTGGCAACAAGCTTCAACTTTCGTTTGGGATCCTGTGCGACCAATTGCCCGATCGCATCAAGCAGCCGTGAATCGAAACGATTCTTGTTGTGCAGCGCATCTTGACACAGCATGGTCACGTTACCAAAGTCAATCAGTTCTTCGCGAGCCAACTGGTGCAACTCGGCACTGATTTCCACCGTCACAACAGCCCCCGCCTGTCGGGCCATCATGGCCGTCAACGCCCCGGTGCCCGTCCCCACCTCCAATGCCACGTCGTCCCGAGTCAATCGGGCCGTGCGCACCAGCAGTTCGACCAGATTCAAATCAACCAGAAAATTCTGGCCGTGGCGTGTGTCCGGCCGAACTCCAGCCTCGCGGAATCGCTGGATTAGAAAAGAGATCGTCTGCCGTGGGATCATAAGATGTGCTCAATCGTACCAGGAGATGTCGAGGACCATCCGCATTCAATTCGCTTCCAAGGGGTCAGACCGTTTTCCGCGACAAAATGCGGTCGCGTAAAGAAACGCTGTCTCCGCCGAAAATTGCGTCAGACCCCCGCGGCGTGAACGGCTACCAAGAAAGACGCCGCAAGCATTGACAATATGTGTCATTTGAAACCACCAATCAAGTAACTGTTTAGCCGTCTGCAGTTGGATTTGTATTTCGCTGCTGTTTTTTCGGCGGATCGACCCCAACGGCCTTGTGCCGTTGGTGAGCGAGTCTATTGAGCTAAGGCCCGCATGTCATGTCCGCAGCCGCTCGCTTCCCGCCGCCAAAGGCGGCGGGAAGCGAGCGGAAAGGGGGGGGGGTTCATCACATGCTCTTTAGCTCGAGAGACTTATTCACCCATGGGACAAGCCCATGGGGGTCCTTCGACCAACGTGCGTTCTCCATTTGGCTAAAGTGTTACCCAATCAATAACGCCTGACGCCAGTAGAGCACAGGGAGGCAGCGCCGCCAACCTGCGACTTGGCTGTGCGAACAAACGCCGTTGGCGTAAGAAACTCGTAACGTCAACGTTTCTTGCCAAAAGGCCCGCCTTGCCATCCGTGGGCCTACTTCTTCCCTCTTCATCCGTGGGACCCTTGCCATCCGTGGGCCTACTCCTCCGTCTTATCCGTGGCATCGATACCGGGAATCTCGGTGGTATGATCACCTTCCAGTTGGCGCTGCACATACTTAGCCAGCACATCGGTTTCCAGATTGGCCGGGTCGCCCGGTTGCATTGGTCCGAGTGTTGTGACGTCCAGTGTG
>JAJSAJ010000308.1 GCA_024274855.1 Planctomycetota bacterium
CATACAGGCCTGCATCCAGAAGACTGCGACGAATCGCGTCGACCCGTCCCCGATCGCTGTCAACCATCACGATCCCCAGCCGACTTTGTCTGGCCAGTTGCCAGGCCAGACGTCCATCGACCGATCCGTAGACAATGCAGAGTCCGCGATCAATGCCGGAAGTCCGCAGGATATAGCGAGCCGCTTTGGCACTCAGTTGGTCCGAAGCCAATTGTTCGGCCGACGTTGTGCTCCAGTCGGACAGTTCAATGGGACTGTAGTTGACGAAGTTGTCGCATTCAAAAGTCGGACTGGTCTGCAATCGCCCGGCGACCAGGTGCTTGATGATATAGGTTGTTATTTCACGATAGCGTAGTCCTTCGATCTTCGCCGCATGACTTGTTTTTAACCGATTGTCACGAACGATTGTTTTGCGTGCTCCATCACCATACTGCAGGATCGTTGGTGACGGTGTCGCTGTTTGCCAGCGGACAATAGCCGAATCGGGTGCCGTGAACTCGAGCCATGGTCCAACGGCAATCGCTGTCGGTTTGGCGGACACAAGCCTCTTGGCACGGGCATGTCTCTGAATCTGCTGACTCGACAAGACGCGTCCGTGGACAATCACTTCATGGATCATCCCTTTCATTCGGAAGTTCTCGTCTTCGTCATGATACGCGCCGATTTCATAATACGCCTTGGGTGGGTATTGGATGGCTCCGTTTTGTACATTCGACTGGATGACTTCATGGCCATCGACAAATAGACGCATTGTCCGGCCGTCATAACTTCCTGCGACGTGATACCATCGCTCCAGTTCGAAATCAGCCGGTGCCACGAGGTAAGTCAGTCGATTTGGACCGCCGGCTCCATTGACGGCAAAGCAGAACCGTTGCTGTTTGTATCCGAGCAACCAACCTTTTTCATACTGCCCGTTGTCTTGGATGGCTCCGACAATACTACCCCAGTTCGTGGGCTGATCGATACGGACCCACGCTTCCGCCGTGAACTGTTCGGTCGGCATGAGCGCGGCGGTGTGGTTTTCCGCAATCATGACACTTCCCGATTTGCCGTCGAGGACCAGTGCTTCGTAGTCACCAACCGATGCGAGTGTGATCGGTCCGACAATCTGTGCGTGTTGGTTACCGGCCTGATCACGAACTAGCCGCCCTCGCATACCGGGTTGCTGAAATAGCCAGTGCCCCAGTACGGCTCGTTCACCCGTTCGGCGGGCAGTCGTGGCTCCCTTGGCGGGATGCTCGAGCACGTTTTCGACCGGCTCTGACCGCGTTGGAGAACTCAATCCACTGTCGCCCGCGGATTCTCCCTCGCTGAATGCGTATATTGTTCCGCTATCGGTACTGACCAGCAGGTGCCCGTTGGCAACGGCCAATCCGTAGGCACGACCGTCCACCTCCGAATGCCATACTTGTTGGCCATCTCGGGTTGCAAACGCTGCCACGCGATCGCGTCCGCCAACAAATAACGTGTTGCCGGCCAGGATCATGGCGTCGGACGACTCGCAGGGCACGCGCCAACGGCCCGTCTTGTGTGCGTGATCCGTTGCCAGCAAACTGGTACTTGTCAACGTGTAGGCGTTGGCGCGATCAAACACGATCGCGCGCGCCCCCGGAAACGTAGCAACTTTCTTGCGAGTCTTGACGTCGGTGCTGACGATCCAGCCGGTCTTGTTCCCCGGTCCAACCAGGACGCGCATGTTGGGTGAAATGGTCACAAGGCTTCCGCCACCGCTGTCCAAGGGGCCGAGCGAATGGCCGTTGTCGCGTCGGAACAACGTCGGGGCGACGCGACCACGCGGGACAATCAACGTTTCCTGCAACACGGCCAACGGGGCCTCGAGAGTCTCGTTGTTCAACTTGTGGCAATAACCGCCTGAAATGTCCGGTGAGCCGGTCTCCGGATCGACCGCACACAGATACGATGTCTCCCACGGGAAAAGGGAGCCTGCAAAGTAGGCTCGACCTCCTTCGATCGTAACCCCGGTCCGACATGGCCACATGGAAATCAGGTGGCCATTGTCGAGGACGCGTCGTGCGCTCGGTCCGACACGGCGTTTCCAAACAAGTGTTCCGGAATCGGCACGGACACAATAGACATGGCCGTCGTCCGAACCGATGTAGATCTTGTCTTGCCAGGCTGTCGGCGCGATCCGCACAGGACCGCCGGTCGAAAAACGCCAAGACACGTCCCCATCGGCCAGATTGATGCAATAAAGCGAATCATCACCAGATGATCCGAAGAATACATGCCCGCCACTGATGATCGGATGAAAAACCGGATCGTAATTTCGCATCGATTGGAGCCCGGTGATTCCGGCATACGCGTCCCATTTGGCAGGTCCGTACCACGCAGGCTGCGGACGCACCGGGCTCTTCCATGACCAATGAAGCTGAAGATGGGCTGAGTCAAGCTGCTCCGAACTCACACCACTTCGCCTATTGTCATGACGATAGGTTGTCCAGTCCTCGGCCCGAACCGTCAGGCTCGCGAGACCGAAAATGAATGTGGCAATCAGCATTCGCCTGCCGCATATGCAGTACAGGCCATGCGTCGTTTTCAGGCCATTCGGATTGCGTTGGATCATCATTTGTCAACAGTTGTAGTTGTAGTGTGTGACAAGCTCGCGGCACCCAACCGGAAATTGGCAACCACCGGTATTGCGAGCGACGGCACACCAGAATCGGATCACCACGCAACTGCTGGTGTGCCGGCGCTCGCCGTGAACGTTAAGTGTGATGGAAAAGTCTCGACGGCGAGCTGGTCACACCCTACTCGCTCACGCCAGAAGCGAGCCGCTCAGTTGTCTTTACTTTCCAGCGGCTTGATCATGATGTTGCGGAACTCGACCGGATCGCTATGTCCGGCAAACCCGAAATGGCCTTTCTTCAAGGTCTTGCCGGGATGTTTCGAGTTTGCCATATAGTCGGTCACTTTGGAAAGATCTGTATCCAGGATGACGGTGCCGTTCAACTCGACTTTGACTGTGCTTCCGACGACCGTGACTTCCTGGCAATTCCATTGGCCGGTCGGGCGCAGATAGCCCAGTTTTGCGGCGACCATCCCATAGGCGGACCCGTGCGCTTGCCGCGCATCGATACGACCCAGATAACGTTTGTGCTCAGTGTCCAGCACCTGAAGTTCGCACATGCCGTTGTAGGCAGGGTTGCCATTGCCTGGAAAGCGGATCGCCAAGCCGTTGTTGCCACCAGGAGGCAATTTGAACTCGAGCCGCACGACGAAGTCATCATATTCGTCTTTCGTAAAGAGGGTTCCACCCTTGTGCGGTTTGCAGCGAATCGCGCCGTCAACTACCTCATAATTCTCGATGGCACCTGTCCAGCCCGAAAGGTCTTTGCCATTGAACAGCGGCTTGAACCCTTCCGCATTCTTCTGCATAAGGTTCTCATTGGCTTCGTCCGGCGGTACTCCACGAACGAAGATATTCCGCCAGCGGATTTCACCACCATGTGTTTGCAATTGAATCGGGCCTTGGGCGAAGAGTGGGCTCTTGCGATCCCAGAAGTTCTCCATGATCGCGTTGTCGACAACACACTTGTCATTAAGAAATACGGTTGTCCTTGCGCCGAGCTGCCGGATCAGAAAGTGGTTCCACTGGCCAAACGGTTTGTCGGCCAACACCAACGGATCTTTTCCGGGCGCGCCTTTGCTGTTGTTCCACAGTCCGCCGGATCCCTTGTCCGCGCCGATCCCCCATTTGCCTCCCTCTTTCGTATAGTCCCATATCTGTACCTGCGGCGTACCGCGTAGGTAAATGCCGCTGTCGGCCTTGGCCACCGTCTTGTAGTCAACCATCAGCTCGATGTCACCAAACTCCTGCTCGGTGGTCATGTACGGGCCTTTGCCGTCATTGACCAATTCACCGTCCTCCACACGCCAGTGTTTTTTGGCCTCGGCCGTGTCGGCTGTCTTTTTCGCGGCACGTTCTTCCGGTGACATTTTTTTTAACTTGATCGGGCTGAAATGTCCCATGCCATACCAACCGGTCAAGTCTCTTCCGTTAAACAGCGCACGAAATCCTTCGGGCGGTTTGTTCAGCGGTTGGTCGTCCGCAGCCAGGGCGAACGTCCATGAATAGGCAACAATTAGACCCAAAGCCAGAATGGAAGTGCGCAAGATGATGCTCCTTATGTGATGAAATCCGAGTCTCATGCTGTGACATGCGCACACGGTGCACGCACGTGTGGTAGGTGGTCAACGAAAGCTGCCCAATGCGGGCACGTTTCAATATAGGGTGCGGGCGTAATCTGATGCGGACGTAGGCTGGTACATGTGCAGGGCGTGGGAAACGAGCTTCGCGGTATCTTGAATCTGCGCCGAAGCGAGCATCAGCAGACCAGAGTCCTGTTTCTTTGGGGTTCACGCGAAGTCCGCATCAGGCAGGCGGCTACGGACCCTAATCCAGTTTATCTTACCCGACATGGCAAGCGGCAACCAGTACCGACCGATTCACGCCAAGCAGCCGCTCGGGTCGTAAATTACGATATAATGGCAACGTTCTATCCGATCCGGCGAAAAGTGTCGGACACGATCGTAACATTCAAGTCATCAGGAGACCGGTGATGTCCAGATCGAAATGGGGCCTCGTGTTAGGGGCAATTGTCACATGGTGCAACGGAAATGCCGTTCAGGCCGATTCCCCCGAAGGTTTGCTCGATATCTCCGAGCAGGGATCCAAATGGAATGCTCCATATAGCCAAGGGGGATCGGTCAATTTCCTGGACGTTTCGATCGGAGCCCAGGTGATTCACTACAGGAAGGATAAGCCGTTCGCCTGGCCGCTGGAAGTTCACTATGACGTGCTCCAGGCTGCTCCCGTTCTGCTGACGTCCCGACTCGGAACCGAGTACTGGCGAGTGTACGATTTCCAGCATGAGACAAGCGGGGCCTGGTATTCAGACGAGAAAGTCGACCTGTCCAAGCCGGGTCGTCATACGGCTCGAGCCACCCGAGCCTGGCTTGGCAGCGGATACGGTCCAACGCCCGACTTTGGTCTCGCCGGCTTTCGCGGCCATTACTATTTTCTGGTCGATCAACCCGATCAAAAGTGGCTTGGGGTTGTCAATCCTCCTCCGCTGTTTGACAGCCGCAAACTAGCTCGGAAACTGACCTTCACGTTGGCCAATCTGACCAGCTACAAACTGTTGAACCCGGAAATCCAATCGTCTTGGCAGGCGAACAGCAAGTTCCGCATACGTTTCATTGTTCAAGATGCCGATGGTCGCCGCCTGCCGATTGTGAATGTTCCCTGCAAAGCAGGCCATGCAGATTGGCAGACGACGCTTCAGACTGAGTTCATGGGGTTGATCGAGCCAACCGGTTGGATGGAGGGAACGTTACCGGCAACCGTTCCCGACCGAATCGAAATCGATGGCATTGTGACGCTCCAGCAGCCCGAGTCGAGTAAGCAACGACACGTTTCGGCTACGTTTCGGCGGGGGACCGGGCTGGTCAGCCCCAACCAGCTTGAAACGGTCACTCGCCAGTACGCAATCCCACGTAATACCGATGGAAAATTGCGGGAAACTCGCGCGATCTGGATTGGATCCGTGGAGGGCTATGCCACGGCGGCTGATGTCGATCGCATGATCGCCGCGTGCCGGAAGGCACGACTGAATATGATCGTCCCGGATATATTCGTCCGTAACATGTTTGCCGCTCGAAGTGCCATGATGCCGACGTCACCACGGTTCCGAGACGCGTTTGATCCGTTGTCGTACATGATCAAGAGAGCGCATGCGGTGGGTATCGAGGTCCACCCTTGGTTCTGCGTGACGTACCGCGATGCCGCGTTTCGAAAGTGGTTCCTGACCAAGCAACAAACCGACGTCACGATTATCGATAAGAATGGAAAACGTGAGTCGCTCGGAGCCGATGTTCATCGCCCCGCCTATCGACTGTTTGTTTCGAATCTGATGATCTCCGTTGCTCGCGACTATGACGTCGATGGCATTCATCTAGACTATACTCGATGCATGCACGATTGCTATTGCGATTCCTGTCGCGCCGAATTCGCCAAACAATTCGGCAAGCCGATCACCGCCGCCACGGAAGAAGATCGAATCCAATGGCACCGATCAGCAATTGGGGACATTGTCCAACGGACTGCGGAGGGCGTTCGCAAAGTTCGACCACACGCTATCCTGTCTGCGGCCGTTTTTTCCGGCATGCGTAGCGGTGCGATTCAAGGCCAGGATCCGGCCGAGTGGGCTCGGCAAGGCTGGATCGATGTGGTGATTCCCATGGACTACCAGATGCAATCGCTGCAAGTCCGTGCCAATGAAC
>JAJSAJ010000309.1 GCA_024274855.1 Planctomycetota bacterium
CCCGCGTGATGCTCGCCTGAAAACCGGCCGTTCATGGCCATGCTCCCTTCGGCTCGAATGGAGTTCGCCCACGTACGGCGGCAGGTAGGTTTACTGTGTGACGGCTCCGCCGGCTGAAGCAGGCGGCTTCTGGAGTGTACTGCTGAATGGTTTCGGCGAGTCCGGAGCGTTACCCTGGCGGAACGCCTCGGGGAGGCAATCGATCAGATCACGTGCGATCATCGCAATTTCCGTCCGCTGCGTGGCCGCAAGATCACCGGCCAGACCATGCACATGCACGCCCAGTCGAGCTGCGGAAAACGGGTCCAGATTCTGACAGAGCAGGGCGGTCACGACCCCAGTCAAGACATCACCTGAACCACCGGTCGCCATGCCGGGATTCCCTGTGGCGTTCCGTTGCGCGCGTTGCCCGTCGGTGATCAGTGTTCCGTGCCCTTTCAGGACAACGATGATCTCGTATCGGCCTGCCATCGCAACAGCCTGATCCGCCATCTGCCGACGCGACTGGCCCGAACGGCCGACAAGCCGCTGGAACTCGCCAGGATGGGGCGTCAGGATTCTGGTACCACCGGGATCGGCAAGTCCTTGGGGATGTGCCGCCAGGGCGTTGAGTCCGTCCGCGTCGAACACCATGGGCACCGGAAGCGACTTGTAGAGTCGTCGCATCAAATCGGTCAGCGCGTCACTGCGTCCGAGCCCAGGCCCGCATGCGATTACCGTCGCCTCGCGGGCAAGATCCTCGATGTGCGAGCAACTCGCGGCCGCGAGCTTTCCATCACCATCCGATGGCAACGCAACTGTTGTATAGGAAGGCTCGAAGCTGGCAACGGTCTCGAGACAAACATCGGGGACGGCCAGCGAGACCAACCCGGCACCGGATCGCAACGCAGCCATGCCGGCCAGCGACACGGCACCGGCCATCCCACGCGAGCCGCCGACAATCAGTGCACGTCCAAAGTCCCCCTTATGAGACTCGGGCGACCGGGCTGCCAACACGGGAAGGTCCGAATCATCGGTCACCATTCCGTCCTCCGCTCAAACCACAAACCAACGACAAGACACACGGGATACGAAAAACGCTCACACGGCCATGAACCATCTTACCGGCTGGCGGCTGACGCAAACAAGTGTCAGGCTTTGTCTGAAAATCCGGAGAAGCAGTGTTTCCGGGAGGGCGAAGCTCCTGCTGAGCCTCTTGTTTCGTTGGCCAGAACGGCTCGGCAGGAGCCTCGCCCTCCCGTTTTGAGACAAAGCCTAGGCAACACAAGGATGAATCGGAACGGGCTGTCGATACACTTCTTTTCGTTTCCGAGCGATTCAAGGGGCGGGAAAACGATGTCATTTGGCGAGTCCGGTTTCACGATCAATGGCTCGACGTCTACCTGTTGAGCGAATTCCCGTCGACTGTGAATCTGTATCGGCCCCGAAAGCGGTGGCTTGGAGTTAGTTGGGACCCTGCCGTCCTATGTATTCTGTGACGGCGAGAATGGACCGTCTTTTCTTGCAGTTTCGGGGAGCTAACCGTTGTGTTTCTGGACTCCATGTGCGATCAGCCCGGCAACGTAACCTCCTTTGAATCCGGCATTAATATTAACAACGGTCACATTTGCAGCGCAGCTGTTGAGCATTCCGAGCAGGGCAGCAAGCCCTCCAAAGCTGGCACCGTATCCGACACTGGTCGGCACGGCGATCACAGGGCAATCGACATAGCCGCCCACGACGCTTGGCAGTGCGCCTTCTTGGCCGGCGACAACCACCACAGCGGCAACATCGCGCAGTTTATCGACGTGCATCGGCAGGCGATGGGGGCCGGCAACGCCCACATCATGGATCATAACCACCTCAACGCCCATCCATTGGAGGGTCTCCCGCGCCTCTTCGGCCACCGGAAGATCGCTGGTCCCCGCCGTAATCAAGACGACCGGGCCGGCCTTGGGCGGCGGTACGGCCCCGGTAACGAGCTGGAAAGTCCGTCCGACCGGATTAAACTGCCCCGCGGGGAACTCGGCCATCAACCGATCTCCCTTGGTCTGATCGACGCGTGTGACCAGCACGGTCATCCGCTCGTCAATCAGCTGGCGAACGATTTTGACCAAAGTATCGGGCGTTTTCCCCTCGCCATAGACAACTTCGGGAAATCCGCACCTGCGTCTCCGATCCAGGTCCAACGTCACGTCACCCAGCTCCACAGCTGCGGGCCGATCGGCCATTTCCAGGAATTTGTCCAGCGACAACTGGCCACCGACGAGCTGTTTCGCAAGCTGTTCAAGTTCTTTTCGATTGCTCATGCGTCTATCGTAATATGCGGCTCTCGACAACTCCACCCGACCTCCGCCGCCGTCCGAGCGGGCCGGAGCGTCACGGCCCATCGACAGCCGGACGGAGGGGACGATACGATACGGGGGTTTTCAGACAGAAGATCATGCCGTCTTCTGCGGCGTTTGGGAAGCGGGAATCGAAAAAAGCCCCCAAACAGCGTACCTCCGAAGCACGAAACGGCCGCTGAGACCTTGTCATGGACGGGCCGGGAAATCAGAATGGCGGTTTCGCCGTTCGGCATTCCAGTCGACTCGGCCTCCGGTCGTCGCCTGGAACGGGCGGCTCGTACCGGCCGGTCGGTC
>JAJSAJ010000310.1 GCA_024274855.1 Planctomycetota bacterium
CCCACGCCATCCAAGTGGACTGCGGGTGCATAAACACGATCTACGCGACTGAAGTGATGGATGTGACAGTTTTCGACAAAGTGCCCCCCCGGAGTCAAGCTCTTGAAATCGCCTCCGGCCATGCGAACACCTCCTGCGCCAACCGTGTGGATATCACATCCCAACAGGCCATGGGTCGTACCACCCTGGACGATTGCGCCATTGGTGCCCAGGCGGCACAATGTGCAGCCTGCCAGCAAAATATTTTCGCCGCCTTTCACCACCACGCCTTCCGCTCGGCCATATTCGAACGTTAATCCACGTAATTGAACATTTGAGACGTCTTGCATGATCACAAATGGTTTGGCCAGAGTTGGGAACCAAGCCTCGATCGGCGCGGAATTGTCGGGTGGATAGACGTAGGCGATCCCTGTCGCTCGGTCCAGAAACCACTCGCCGGGCGAATCAAGCTCCTCGAGGATATTCAAGAAGTAGTAGGGATACCCTTCATTGAATCCGTAATGGGTGCGGTCTCTTGTTGATATCTGGCGTTTGGCCGGATCGATCTTGGCCACCTTTACGTACTGACCTTCCCACAGACGCCCCCACGCCCCAAACATCCAGATGTCATCAGCCTGGTTCCAGAGCCGTGGGCGATCGCCCGAATATTCAAATTGTCCCGGCTTGTCCGCATCTTTCTGGCGAAACCGGCCTTGGTGCACTTTGCCAATTCTTAGCCACTGGTCGTTCGGCCATCGAGCCAATGTCATGGGCTGGCCATTGATGTACAGGTCGACCCAAGGATCCGTTGGGTAGCCGGACCGTCCGTAGCCTCGAGTTGCCAGCGAGCCGAAATTGGTCACGCGGGCGTTCTTCAAGTCAACTTGTAAAACATGGTCGCGAGCGGCGACTGGAAGACGAGCTCGCACTTTGGGATCAGTGACAGGGTGAAAGTCGCGAAGCAGAACACCGCCGACCATTCGTGGTCGCTCGCCCGGATACGCTTGATAGACAATCGGTGCCTCAACGGTTCCCGAATCGTTCTTATCCAGCTGAAAAGTTGTCGAAACCGGATAGAGACCGCCTCGGATGACGACCGCGACACCACCTTGTGGTAACGGGCGTTTGGATTGAAACTTCCGAATGGCATCACGCGCTCTTGCCAAACTGGCGAACGGGCGTTTGATCGTGCCTGGATTATCGTCGTTGCCGTCCGGGGCCACGTAACAGGTGATTGCCGGACGGGGCAGGGTGGGGGGCGCCATCCGACTGGCTGATGGATCGCGTGCCGCCTTGCCGTCGGCCAAGCGCTTCATCTCCTTTTAACGATCGCTTGCCTCTTGACGCAAGTGCTTCGGGGCATTGTCTCGATTTGCGATGCTGTGGAATGCCTCGGCCGCGGCTGCGTAGTTGTGCTCGCGTCCAAAGCTGTGAGCAACGGCCAGCGACGCGATCGCCCGCATCGCGCCCGTGGCATCCGAAGCTTGGGCCAGTTGAGTGTAGGCCGTACGAGCAGTCTTATAATGTTTCGCAGCCAGCCGGCTATTTGCGACCTGAAGGCGCAAGTTCCATTGCTGCACGGCATCCAAATCCGGGCTCTTCAATATCAGCTCGTATTGCCGTCGCGCGGCGGCCGGATCATTCTCAAGCATGCAACGTTGGGCCAGGCAGATACGCGTCCAGAGACGTTGAGGTGGTGCAAGCTCTTTTAGTGTGACGAGACGTTCATAAATGCGTCGCGATGCAATAGGAACCAGTCCGTTGGGGCCAGCGGGCACGCACATGCGCAACGCCATCTGACGCGTCGTATTGGACGCTCGCTGGTCGTCAGCGATCGACGCATACTGCTGGATTGCCTGACTGGTTTTTACCTGCCGCTGCAAGGCCCGCGCCCAGGCCAGTTTGGCCACGGTTCGGGTCTGGTTCACAGCACTCTTGTCACCGACCAGCGATTTCCAATGTCCGGCAGCCTCGTTCCAGTCTCCCCGCACGATCGCCTCCGTGGCATCGCGAATCGACTGCTTGACCGTATTGGTAGGCTCGGCAATGAGACACGCATGCTGCATCAGCTCGGTTGGAGGCAAGGCCGTCTTGAAAATAGCGATCTCACAAACGTCTAGTTTCAGGGAGCCGATCCCCGAGTCCGCATAGCCGACTTTCAATAGTCTGCGAGATGGTGTGTAGCGGCCGGCAAATGATGCGGCCTGCAGCAGCGTCCCATTTAAATAGACTCGCATTTCGCGGCCGTCCCACGTTGCGGCCAAATGGTGCCAAACATCATCGGGTACCGCATCCGTCGCGGTCACTCCGAATGCACTCCTAGGCTTCGGTCGTCCGATCTCGAATCGAAACTGGCCATTTGGCTGGTTGGCCGAGATGCGAAACCCGTCCCAGTAGCCGGTGCCATCGGCGATCAGCATTCCGTTCTTGCGTCCGTTTCCCAGTTGCGAGCCTTGCCCTCGTTTGCGAAACCGGATCTCGATCGTAAAGCCACGATCATCGACCGCAAACGGCTTGCCTTGCAGACAATTCGCGTCCAAAGCAATAGCTCGAGTTCCCGGCCACGGTCCTTCGCCAAGTTGTATCGGTTCGCGTCCTTCGTATTTCAATGGAGTTTTGTCGCCCGCTCGGCTAGCGACGGTCTGATTGGCGGCACTCATCTTTTCGAACGTGTAGAAGCGTACGATTCGAGCATGGTTTTCCAGGCGGGCAACGTGCTTCAGCCAAGCGGCTTTCGAATCGGCCGATCGGGCTGGCAACGCTGAAGTCAGGCAGCAGCAGAACAGTAACCACGGGAGCGTATTTCGGACTATCAGAATATTCATTTGGCATGTCTTCATTCGTTTTGGGAACTGGGGAAGTGTTGTCGCTCCAAGAAGTCGCGTGGCTCGACACGAACACAAACCATGTTTGTGGGATCCATGACATGGCCGAGTAGAGTGCGGCCGCATGTGCCCCTGCCGCGAACGTTTATGTGAGATGTGCTGAAATGATGATTGAGCTGTTCCAAAGAGAGCTACCTTATGCGGATGCGGAGATAAATGCGGGCCAACAGTGAAAGGCAAAGTGGCTCGGTCAGCGCAAAAGAAAGTGGCGCGCCCGGGCAAGCAGTCTATTGTGCTGGTTCTCGCCCGAAGGAGTCGCGCC
>JAJSAJ010000311.1 GCA_024274855.1 Planctomycetota bacterium
GTTCGATACTCTCCAATGCGAAGATTATTTCGACCAAGCGCGCATAATGGTAGTGGAAACTGCTTTGGACCGGCCGGGACTCCTGTAACGTACGAAATTCGGCCAGTGCCACATCGGCAAATGGTGTCCCGCACGTGTCGCAATTATTCAGACGTGCAAGCGGACCGACCCGATACACGCCGGCCGGATACCCCATTGGCTTGAAATACGGAAACTTCATATATGAATACGGCTCGACCGCCTCGCCGATAATCCGCTCATAGTCACTGCATGGCACCATATCTTCGACGATTCGCCCGTTGGCGTCCTTAATGCGCAGGAAGCCGTCGTAGTGCTCCAAGCCTCCCTTGGGCGAGACGAGGCTAAGAAAGAGCGTTGGCGCCGTCCCGAAATGCTTTGCTTCGTCGACGAAATTCGGAACGACCGAGTCCTTGTAAAAATTGTATGCTCGCTTGGCGATATCTAGCCCTTCGGGAACCAGTTGCAGCATTTGCATGCGTTTTTCGTCGGTCAGCGGCTCATTCACACCACCGGGGACCATCCACGACGGATGAATTTTCTTGCCACCAAGCATCTCAATAATCGTTTGCCCGATTTGGCGCAGTCGGATCCCTTCGCGAGCCAACTGAGGATGTCGAAACATAACCCCGAAGATATTCCGCTCGGCAGGATCGCAATCCCATCCTAACAGCAAATCGGGCGATGAAAGGTGGAAGAACGACAGCGCGTGCGACTGAGTCAATTGGGCCAAGTTCATTATCCGCCGCAGCTTGGCGGCAGTGGCGGGAATGCGCACGCTAAGCAATTCATCACAGGCCTTCGACGATGCCATCAAATGGCTAACTGGGCAAATCCCGCATGTTCGCGCGGTCAAGGCCGGCATCTCGCGATAAGGTCGCCCTTCGCAGAATTTCTCGAATCCCCGATACTGCGTCAGGTGAAACTTCGCATCCTTGATCGCACCCTGATCATCCAGTTCCAGGGTAATCCGAGCATGGCCTTCAATACGCGTCACCGGTTCGATGGTGATGTTCCGACTCACGTTAGCTTCTCCATTACGCACCAAACCGAGTGAGTTTTGTGGGATCGGGTGTTCGTCCGGCCACAAGCTCGCTCAGAACATTCCAGATAACTTCGGCCGATGGGGGACACCCCTGAACAAACAGATCGACATCGACGACACCGTGCAGCGGTTGAACCTTTTCCAAAAGTTTCGGCACGCCGTCTCGCGGAATCTGTGGGTTTACCTGCACGTTCTCGCGGTAAGCTCGGTCGAGCACATCATCCAGTTTGAACAGATTGCGCATGCTCGGGACGTTCCCGCTGACTGCACAATCGCCGAGACTGATCAGGAACTTACATCGTTTCCGAAACTCGATCGCCTTGTGCAAGTCCTCATCGGTACTGACCGATCCTTCGATGATTCCCACATCAACGGATTCGGGAAGCTGCTTGGCATCAACCAGTGGACTGTAGACGAAATCAACCTTCTCGGCCAACAGGAACAGCCGGTCATCGATATCCAACAGGGACATATGGCAGCCCGAGCATCCGTCGAGCCATGTGGTCGCCACCGTAATACGATTTTGCTGCATCATTCCCAATGCCTCATTCGTGACAGGTACGGAAGGAAATGCACATCCTTCTCCATCTCACCGGCCGAAGTGCCGTGTTTCACCAACGCCCCTGTTGGACAGATCTGCACGCACTTTCCACATCCGGTGCAGCTGTCACTCTCACCCCACGGTCGCTTCAGGTCGGTGACAACCTGGCAATTGATTCCACGCCCCATGGCATCCCAGGTATGGGCCCCTTCAATTTCATCACAGACACGGACGCAGCGGAGGCAAAGAACACAACGGTTGTGATCCACTCGGTACCAGTCGTGCGACGCGTCGACCTGATAGACAGCGCTGCGGTATGGAAAACGAACGTGATCCACACCACATTCGAAAGCCAGATCCTGCAGTTCGCAACGTCCGTTGGAAACACAGACGGAACAGACATGGTTCCGCTCGGCCAGCAGCAACTCAACGATCATGCGTCGATATTTCCGCAACCGCTCGGTATTGGTCAGCACTTCCATGCCTTCGGCGACGCGCGTGGCACAACCGGCCAGCAGACGCGAACTCCCTTTCAACTCGACCATGCACAAACGGCAGGCCCCCGCAATACTCAGGCCATCCATCTGGCAGAGTGACGGGATGCGGATCCCGTTTTCGCGCGCGACTTCGAGTATCGACTCACTTTCACGAGCGCTGACATCATGATCATTGATCTTCAACGTCACGACACGCACTGACGAAGCTGTTCCCGGCCCTTTCATTTGGTCTCCTCCGTCTCGCTTGCGGATGAATCGGCCCGTGCCAAATCAGCCTGTCCCGAACCGGCCACGGCCAGATCCTGAAGTTTCTCCTCGTACTCCTGCCGAAAGTACCGGAGTGTGCTGAGTACCGGATTCGGTGCGGTCTGCCCAAGGCCGCACAAGCTGGTCGCACTTACCATGTCGCACAACTCTTCCAGCAGCGCTAAATCGCGTGACGTTGCCTTCTCTTTGACAATCTTGTCGAGCAAATGATACATCTGGTCCGTTCCCGCTCGGCATGGAACACATTTACCACACGATTCATCCATGCAGAATTCCATGAAATACCGAGCCACTTCGACCATCGACGACGACTGGTCCATCACGATCATGCCGCCCGACCCCATAATCGATCCGACATCACGTAGCGTGTCGTAATCGACCGGCAGATCAAGGAATTGTTCGGGGATACATCCGCCGGACGGGCCACCCGTCTGAACCGCTTTAAACGTCTTCCCATCAGGAACGCCACCCCCAATCGTCTCGATGATATCGCGCAGCGTGATGCCCATCGGCACTTCAATCAACCCGGTATTCTGAATCCGACCGGCCAGGGCAAACACCTTGGTCCCCTTCGACCGCTCCGTACCCATCGCCGCGAACCAATCGCCGCCGTGTCGGATAATCGACGGCACGTTCGCCAGCGTCTCGACGTTGTTTATCAAGGTCGGTTGGCCGAACAGCCCGTACGCCGCCGGGTAGGGAGGTCGCGGACGGGGCTGGCCTCGACTCCCTTCAATCGAAGCCATCAACGCCGTCTCTTCACCACAGACAAACGCACCGGCTCCCAAACGAATCTCAATATCAAAGCTTAACCGTGTTTCACATATATTCTTGCCAAGCAGCCCCTGCCGTGTCGCCTGCTGAATCGCCTTTTTCAACCGTTCAATGGCCAACGGATATTCCGCGCGAATATAAACGAATCCGTGGTCGGCTCCGACCGCATATCCGGCAAGCACCATCCCTTCGAGCACACGATGAGGGTCGGATTCCAGAACGGCACGGTCCATGAACGCGCCTGGATCGCCTTCATCCGAATTACAGATTACGTACTTCTGGCCGGGTGGCATCTTCGCGACCGTGGACCACTTCAACCCGGTCAGGTAACCGCCACCACCACGACCACGCAGGCCGCTGGCTTTGATTTCGCGCAGCACGTCGGCGGGCGTCAGTTCCGTTAGCGCTGTAACCAACCCCAGATAGCCGTCCGCTGCTATGTATTCCTTGATCTCCTCCGGATCGATGATACCCGAATTCTCAAGAACCACTTTCTTCTGCCACGCAAAGAACGGAATGTCTGTCGAGCAACGAAGCCGCTCGACCGGCTCGGCATCCAAACTGTCCACAATCGCTTCGGCATCATCCGCCGTCACTTTTTGGTACAGTGTCTTGCTCGATGCCGTCTTGCTCGATGCCTCGAGCGATTCGATCTCGACAAGCGGCCCAGCCGCACAAAGGCCCATGCAACCAACGCCCTTGACATGGACGTTCGCATCGTCATCAACTTGGCCTTTTAATCCATCCAGCACCGCCGCGGCGCCGGACGACTGACACCCCGCGGCCATGCAAACACGGATACAGTGCTTGGACTCTTGCTGTTCCTTGCGCACTTCGGCAGCAAAATCAGCCAGTTCATCGAGATGCATTTCACACCACCTTTTCGATCCGCGCCAGCAACTCGTCCACACTCAGGTGTCCGTGAACCTTTCCGTCGATCACCGCCGCCGGTGCGATACTACACGCCCCGATACACCGCGCACTGAGAATGGATAGTTTCTTGTCTTCGGTTGTTTCACCGAGCCGCACGCCGAACCGTTGCTTGATGCCGTCAACCAGATCGCCGGCACCCTTGATATAGCACGCGGTCCCCGTACAAACCACACAGGTGTGCTCGCCCTGCGGTTTGAGCGCAAAGAGGTGATAGAAGGTTGCCACCCCGTAGACTTTACTAAGGGGCAAACCAAGTGACTCGGCCACATAGGTCATCGAATCATCATCGAGATAACCGAATGCATTCTGCACGGCGTGCAAAACCTCGATCAATGCGTGGGGCGAGTACCCCTGACGACGCATCGCGACATCGATCATCTTCCAGCGTTTGTCCTCGCTCGGAGGCTTCGGCCTCTGCACCGTCAGTGTCATAGCTTCCATTCTCACTATCGCGAGCCAAGAGAAAACCCGCCACCAAGACGGAATAGTATGCCAAGCCACCCTGCATGCCGAGCACGCACATACAGATAACGAATATGGCTTACAGCTTCAATCCCCCGTCCCCCCGAACGCGTCAGCGCCCGAATCAAGACGAGCAAACTCCACCAATCCTTGCACCCTCTGTGGCATGGAGCACATCCGGTCCGCATTCACACAGACGCAAGGTCATCGTTCGGTCGCAAGCAGATCCTGCTTGGCCGCCGTCACAATCCGCTCCAATTCCCGACGAAACGGGGCATCACGCTCCGGCCGTTGATGCGAGGCCACCAGACGACGCCACATTTTATCGGCCTGATCCAACATGTTCTCATCTCCCAATGTGGCCCGAGCCGTATGATCGCAGTACGATCGGTCGAACAGGCATGGATTCCAGCCCGTTTGCCGAAAATGCCTGGCCGTATGCTCCGACTCCAAATAAGTGTGATGCGAACAGAACTCGAGTTCCTCGATCAGATCCAGGCACAATGTCTCTTCGTTCACATCGATCCCTTGGTGGAACTGATACAGAGCCTGGTTGACTTCCAAGTCAACCATCGCCTGAGTGGGTGAGAAAACGGCGGCACTATCGAGCGTGCCGATAGCCAGCGGAAGGCTGACCGTCGAACCAAATGCCATTTGACGATAGACTTTCATCATCGCAGCTTGCACGCCCGGCGTCTTCGCCTCGACGTATGCAGGCTCCACGTTGTGGACCAATCCATACTTCTGCTCCATCAGTTCGCATAATGCGATGTCCGTCAATATCGCCGAGGGCGTGGCGAAGCAGATTTCGGTTGTCCGCATGTCCATTTCCGCGGCGATGCTCGTCGAGAAATAGTAGACGTCCGGATCGACCAGTGTCGTGGCGGTCATGCAGCCCAGGATTTCGGCGGCCGCAACAACAACGCTTCCGGCCGGCGTCATTGGGCTGGTAGCTCCAAGAATCGGCATCGGCGCAAAGTTCACCGGAAAACCGTACTTCAACGCCTGTTGGAGCACATCGCACGAACGCGTATCCAGTTTCAACGGCGATGTCGTGCAATAAGCCGCGACAAATATGGGCGGTGCTGTCCGCAGCCGTTGCTTGTCATCACCAGTTACCAGCGCAGCCAACTCGGCCAGATACTTGACCTCGCGCCCCGAACTCGTACCGACCCAACCCGGCTTGCTGGTGTTGTTGAGCAGCAAACGCGTCGTCTCGATCGTCTCGATGCGAGGATCGAAGTCGCCGCAAATCAGCGGCGCGTTGACGGCGGCAACCGACGGCAACACATCACCCAGCTTGATCATGTCAACCTGGTCCTGAATAGTCGGTTTCCGGTAACGCCGCTCGGGATAGTCAAAGATCCAAGGCGTCGCAAATCCATAGTAGACAATGAACCGCTCAGGAGAAGCAATCCGATCAACCGGCTTTTCTCGACAAAACGGGTACCAAAGCGACGAGCGAACCGACCGGTACCGACCGTGCTGAACGGCCATCTGCCGTTCGACCAGTTCCGGTTGAAACCAAACGCGACAAGCATCAAAATCGACTCGGCAACCTGCGTCGGCCAGTGCTTCGAGCAGAAACCGGCCTTGGATCTGCAGGCCGGTTCTCTCTAGAATGCGTAGCGTGGCTTGGTGCAACTGCTCGATCTGCGGCGTATCCAGTGCGTGCAAGAAGCCGCGAAGCATCATGAACTCCTTCATCGTTCAGGGCTACAAACCGCAAAAACTGTTAACTCACCGGCAACAGCAACGATCGGTACACAAACGATGCCGGTATCTGAAACAACATATCTGCGACATCTTGAACAGAAGGAAACAGAGACAACAGAGTACTCAGTCCACGCGCAGACGAGTGCGTCAACTACAACATGACATTCATGCGGACTTGAACAATGGACGGAAGTGCTTTCATCCCCTCTGTTTACTCGCCTTCCAGCGGCAAACAAACACGCTCGCCACCAGACTGAATCGACCGATCAATCGCAAGGCATAGTTCATGTGAATAGTACGCGTCCGTGATGCTGCAGTCGGTCTCGCGATCCAGCAGAATGCAATCGACGAAATGATCGATCATCGCATCGAACGGATGATGCTCCACATCGCCGGAATCGAGAGCCAATGCATCCATCGTGGTCCACCCTTTTTGGCCTGGAAACATTTTGGGCGACCAGATTCGATGATCGCGAAGTGTTCCATCGGTGCCGACCAGATCGACATTGAACTGGTACGGCATCTCACTATCGAACAATGCGGATGTCGTACCAATAGCTCCATTGCGAAACTTCACGATCGCCACAACATTCGCATCGAACTCACACCGCTCCTTTTTGTTGTTCGAAACGGCGGTCACTTCGGCAACTTCATCCCCGGAGAGCCATCGCAAGGCATCGACAGCATGGCAGCCGGCCAGCAGCATCGTGCTGCCTCCAATCGCCCGAGTGCGCCCCCACTCCCAACCGCTCCACCACGGCCCCAATCCGTGCCAGTACTTGATCTCCAAGAATAACAGTTCGCCCACCGCTCCTTGCGTGACCAGCGATTTGAGATTTTGAACCAGCGGATTCCAGCGAGCGACGAAGCCAACAATGCTCTTGACCCCCGCATCCACGACCGCGTCTCGTAAACGCCGATTATCATCCATCGACAGGCACATAGGCTTTTCCATCAACAGATGCTTGCCCGCCTCGGCCGCCGCAATTCCCTGCTCGGTGTGTACGTTATTCGGACCACTGATATTAACGATACCAACGTCCGGGTCGTTCAGCACATCTTCAAATCGGTCGTGGATCCGACAATCAAGCCCCAGCTCTCGAACCATCTTCTCCGCGCTCTCACGACGTCGGCTTCCAACCGAGACGATGCGGCAGTTTGCATTGCGCATCCAACTAGCGGCATGTGCTCGAGCAACCCAACCGGCGCCGTGAATCGCCACACCCAGTGTTTGGTTCTCCATAGTCTTCGCTCCACTTGCTTTGTTCGACAAGGTCGCACCATCCCTCATCCGGCCCGTGTCACGCTCGATATCCGTTCACGCCGCTGGGGTCTGACGCAATTTTCGGCGGAGAAAGCGTTCATTTACGCGAACACATTTTGTCGCCGAAAATGGGTCTGACCCCTTGGAAGCGAACCGGCGGCCTACATTCCGTGAACGGTTACCACGCTCGATATCCGATACTAGTCCCAGGGCGAGGGACCGTCCTTGTACATCACAAACTCAACAACGGCACCATCATCCGTCTGATAGAACCCGGCCAGGGCGAAACCCGCATCGAACGGTTCGAGCAGAACCTTCATCCCCTTTCCGGCTTCCCGAATGGCTTCTTCGCTATCGACCCGAAACGCGATATGGGGCATTTCTCGCAGCGGCCCGGTGACCGGACTATCGGGTTCTAAACGCAACCACTCGACGCGAAACGGATGGTCCTTCAAATTGGTTACCCAGACTCGTGTTGCCTCGACAAACACTTCACCCGGCTTCTTTTCGTCGGTGATGATCCCGATATGATCAAACTCCATCACGTTCTCTCCTGGCAACAAACACGCGAACAAGATGCAAACAACGCATGTATTTCACCCGATCGAGACACGTTTGGGAACCATAGCCACAGGTATTATTCGGCTTCGGTGGCACTTTTTCCAGGCTGGGCGGCACAGGCTCGGCCCGTACGACTCTGGACAGCAAGCCTAATCGGCTGCAACACTGGTGGTTAGGCCCATCTAGGACCGGCAGATCAATGGTTGTCGCGTTTACTGGGGGGCGTTCGTGCGGCGGTCCTCATTAGCTGCGAGACTGATTCACCCATGGGACGAGCCCATGGGGGTCTGTACGCGGAAAGTGCAACACCTTAACTGCGAGACTGATTCACCCATGGGACGAGCCCATGGGGGTCTGTACGCGGAAAGTGCAACAGTTATTGATTGGCAAATCCTTAACTGCAACCCCGGAAAAACCAATGTCACCCGAAAAACAAAACGCCAAACGCGCAGCCCTTCGCTATAGTCGTACTCCGTACGATGCGCACATCTTGTACGACAGACCCCCAGGTCGAGAATTGAGGTACGACGTCCATTCCTGGAATACGGCAGCGGATGTCCCTCACACGCCTCCAAGTTTCGTTGAACTCTATGACCTACGGAACGACCCCGACGAGACGCGAAACCTGAGCGACGATCCGTCGGCCAGTAATGCGCGTCAGCAACTGGCCAAAACTATTCGACAGCACATCCAACAGCACATCAAGAAACAAAACGACTGATAACGTCGATTGCCGGAGAACAAGGCGACGCGTCTCGCGCCGGATCGTTGACAGGGCGTTAGGCTGGCCACAGCCCACGAGCAATATCAGCGATGATGATTCAACGCGATGTCATTTGGCTTTCGGTATGCGCGGCATGGCCAAGCAGTTCGGGCTTTGGTTGAACTTCGGTGTAGAGTTTGCGAAGCACTTTCATTTCAGGAACGTCGTGTGTGAAAAGCTCGGCGGCATAGCGGGCGTCGAGTACCTGGTAATAGAGAGACGCATCGACCTGATAAGGGGCGTGTTCAGACGGTGCATTGATCCGAAAAAGGACCGTGTCCGCGCCCGCGGTAAAGTCGCGATCTTCCGACGTCCCGATCGGCGCCGTGACGGACGCCCGGGGATGGTCACGTTTCCATCCGCGTGGCAGAAGCCGGTTATCTTTCCGGTAGCGGGCGCCCTGCAGCAACGAATAAGTAACCTCTCCCTTGACGTCTTCCATGACTGTCTGATAGATCTGCACCTGACCCGACGATGTAATTTCGGCAAAGTGGGGCAAAACCGGGCCACCTGCCTGCTCCGACGGCAACGGGTCTCCTGCCTGATCGACGATTTGACCGCGCCGATCGAACCGGCCCGACGCGAAGACAATCTTCCCTGACGCGTCGCGAACAACCAGACGGATCCAGGTCCGCCGACTGGGATAGGCGGTCGGTAGTTTGTGGCCGGTCAGATTCGATACGGCAACAGCGACCAACAACCGACGATCGTGCCGCTCGATCTTCTTGATCGCGATTTTCGCCGTCTTGTCACGAAGCATTTGCCGAGCATTCTTGATCGTGACATCGAACGCCGCGACATCGGTCTTCGACAATCGCTTACTCAATTGCCGACGAAGCAACGCCGGAGCCAGTGTGTTGCCGCCGGTAAAGATGTGCCGCCCGAACGGCTGACGCGGCCCGACGGGCGGAAAGTCCCAACCGTGTGGGTTGCGTGCAATTCGAGTCGTAATGGGTTTGCCATCGATATCGGTTGTCGGAACATGACAATGCTGGCAGCTCGCCGTATGCTCGGTCGGCCCGGTCGATTCATCATTGAACTGTGAGTTCTGCCACTAGACATAAGGCCCTTGCTCAAGGAGCGTGTGGCCGGTGGCGGAACCGTCCGGCCCAAGTGCCTCGGTAAACAATGTGTGGCACGCCGCACACAGGGCCGACTTGCGGACATGGTCACTTTGCGTCGGCAGGTAGCCGGTGTGGCGGTACATGGGCATCGAAAAGGGATTCGCATGTGGCCCGAAAATCCGGCCTTTATCACCAATCTTGAAATGCCCGCTGAAGCTGTCGTCTTTGCCAAGCCCTTCCGGCGGGATTTGGTGGCACACCGTGCATGACACACCATCGGCGGCAAGCCGCGCCTGTGTCGACTTGCCGTGCAAGAATCGAGCCCGGCTAATTGGCGTCTTGTCCAAGTCCGCTTGAACCGACGCCATCGGCGTATGACAACGGAGGCACTTCGCCTCGATCTTGGCCCTCAAAGCGGGCCTTGCTGCCACCTCTGCCGCCACAACGGCCCGCCAAATCGGGTCTGCCGAGGAGTTGGCCATCATGCTTGTCCGCCAAAGGTCGACGGGACCGATCGGACGCTTGCGACCATCTCGAAGTGCCGCCGCCTGCGTCGCATTGCTGTGGCACATCGAACAGAGTTCGGAACTCGCAAAAAAGTCGGTAGACGCAACTTCTCCGTCCGACGTGGCCGGGCACTGGACCTGTCCAAGGAGCACGTCTCCGGTGGAGAGGGTGAAGGCTAGAGCCGCCATGAAAGCGGCCACACTGAGCGGCCGGCAGGCAGCGAGATCACCCACAAGCCACGTCGGACGGATAGCGGAGAGCAGCGAAGTTGACATCGATCTTCCTTCAATCGTTAAACGGCCTATCACTCGTTATCCGAATCGGCACTGGCTTTCTGCACGGCACCAGCACCCCGCCCACGTCCTTGACCGCGACCCGCACCCGGCCCCCGGCCTTGACCACGGCCCATTCCAGCACCACCACCCTGCCCCATTCCGGCGCCACGACCTTGCCCCTGACCACGAGCACAAGCTCCGCCGGCACAACCACGTCCCGGACCACGACCTTGTCCCATGGCCGCACCGCGTCCCTGACCTTGACCACGCCCCATTCCGGCGCCACGGCCTTGCCCCTGACCGCGAGCACACATGGGGCACGCACCAGTCTCGCTTCCAGGTCCCGCACTCCATCGGCCCTTGCCGTTACTTTTTCCCGAACCTCGGCCAGCCGCATGCCTGGAAGCACCGCCGGCCCAGACGGGACGCAAATCTTTGTCACGCAATTGAATCGGCTTGCCATTCACGGTCAACGTCTGCGCCACATAGGCGCCCTTCGGCAGTTTGTCCGTGCGAAACGCAGCAACGGCCACTTTCTGCTTGACAGCCAGTTTTCCGACGATATCGACGATCTTGGCGGCAGGACCGAGATGGATCTCAAGCTTATCTCCGGAAGACGTTTCGACCACAATATGGGTACCCTTGGCTGACCGACCAGTCGTCATCTTGCAAGGTTCCGTTTTTACTTCGCGGATCGTTCCTGACAACTGGACAATCTCGGGCTTGTTGGCCTGCCGTGCAATCCCGGCGGCGTCTCCCGTTCCTCTCTGTGCCAGGGTTCCGGACGCCAACCCCATCCAAGCGATTGTCAACGCGCCGACTGTCATCAATGTCTTCTTCATCTTCCAGACCTCCATACTACTTAGTTTAGGAAAACTGACCGTGCTCTGCACGCAGAAACGCAACAGGCCCCGGCCCAAAAGGATATCCAAAAGGATTCACCGTGCAAAACTTGCACACCTGCTGCCCTACCCCGCGCCACTTTTGCACATTTCGCAACGCTTCGTGCGCTCAGGCCCCCAGCCTGAGAGCGAGTCGCCATATCCAGCTGCAAATGGGATGCCAAAAAGCGTTTTCCATGCTCAAGAGCGTGCGGCGATTGGTGAGGACCCTGCCGGGCAATGTACCCACACGAGCGGTCGCTCGTTAAGCGAATGGAAAACAAGCCGTTTGCGTTGATCGGAGTGAACAGTGACAAGAAGGAGCGCGTACTGGAGGCGA
>JAJSAJ010000312.1 GCA_024274855.1 Planctomycetota bacterium
CTGCGGTCCCTCACGAGCCGAGCAAGGGAAACTAACATTCCCGTTCTCGTCGATCCCACCCGCAGCCGCGACTGGTACGACTACGAAGGGGCCTTGATCGTAATGTGGTCCAGGTAGGTCCCGCTTGCCGAGCGGGACATGGCGTAATCCAGTACGCTACAAGAGGTTTGGAACTGCAGCCGGAACCTGTTTGCCTGCTGCTGGACCGGATTGCGATCAAGGCCCTACGAAGGCTGTACGTTGATCAAAGCCAATCGCGCGGAAGCGGCCGAGGCTCTCGGCGTTCGAACCAGCGAAGCCCCGGCTATGATGGTCAGGCGACTGGCGATTCGGCATGGTTGCGATGTCGTCGTCACCGCCGGGGAACTCGGTTTATGGTTGTCGGACGGGGATGGCGTGCGGCGAGTGCCAGCAGTGCCTGCCGAGGTACGGGATGCCTGCGGGGCTGGAGATACCGTGCTTACCACGTTGGGCGTAGTGGCCGTCACCAACGGAAGCCTGAGTGAAGGATGCCGATGGGCGCTTCAGACGGCGGCGGAACAGGTAGGACATATTGGCGTCAAAGCGATCGACCGCAGTGTCGAAGCGGCCTGAAGTCATCTCTCATTTTTCGAAGACCGTCCACTTCGGCTTGTTCGCAGAAGACCCAATTCTATCAGTATCAGTTACATAAGCCCTCTTTTTACGAGGAATTCTTTATCGCAGAGAATCATAGGCGAGTCATAAACCGGAACCTGATACTCCCACTCCTTCCCTTTTTTCTGGATCTTTGATTTTGGTATTTGATAAACCAGTCCCGTCCTGACATCTACCAGCACTGGGGATTTGATCCTGGCATCCTGTATTCTTATCCAGGAATTCTGTGTTGTGATGTTTTCAGACGGAGGGGTTCCTGAATTCCAATATGCGACAACGGAAAGATTCTTTTTCCCATCTACAAAAGCATAAACAACAGAATTACGCGCCGTCTTAATCGACAAATCGGACGGGTTGATTGCAATAACCGAACTGTCAAAAAGCGAAGTCAGGTTTTGGTAGCCATAATATGACTGTTTGGCATAAGCAACATTCATATCCCCATCCGTTTTAAGTTTCCCCTTTGTATTATGCCGATCTCCCGGATAACTGAAGTCGCAAATAGTGAACAGGCTAAATTGGATGCCCCGACCGATATGAGCCAACGCCCTTCTCAAATCCCATTTTGCCTGCAATAACTCGGTGTACGGACGGTGCCAGTCCACTTCGGTGGAAGGGCAGCCTGATTCTCCCTGGAAAGCAACAATCCGCTCATCATATTGTTTTAGCAAATCGATAAGCTCCTGTGACTTTTCAAAATCGGCATCCGGATTTTCTGGGTAGCCATGGAACGAAACCTTGTCGATCAAATGAAGCTTCCCTTTTTCTTTCATACTATCCAGAAAACCTTTGACAAACTCGGTAGCGCCGGGAAAGGCCAAAGCAAGTGCAATGGTCTTCCCTTCCGGCTGAACTTCCCGAATGATCTTGGCTGTACGAATAAAGAGAACGGCATACTCTTCTGGCGTTGAACCTCTATATATGTGGTGGTCAATTTCATTCCAAATCTCCCACTCAACATTTCTGGTGCGAAAATGGTTAACCAAATTGCGTACATAATTATCCCATGCCTGCAAGGCCTCCTCCGAAGTAGGAAGTTTGCTCGATGACTGTATATCTCCACCGCCTTCATAAATCGGATTTCCATAAACAATGTTGATCCATGGCTGAATACTGCGATCGCGACAATCGTCAATCACTGCATCGAGCCATGAAAAATCATATACCCCTTTCTGTTTTTCGGTTTTAGCCCATCCGCTCTGAAAGCGGGCATGCTTGACTCCGATATTGCCCAGGTACTCTTTGTAACGATCATAACTGGCAAAATCGCGATCAAGTACTTCGCAGCCAATACCCAAATACGAAGCTTTGATTTCAGATGCCTTAAGGGGTTTTATTTTACCTATTTCCCTGAGTTTTATATCTGATTTCAGAATAGGAGTTTGTGCGTTTGAAGGAGATACCGCAAAAGTCATCAGAGTAATTGTAAATGCTAATGTTTTCATGTTTTCTGTCTGGCTTTCCGCACTTAGCGATTTTATTTTTCGGAATTACCTGAGTGGGTCGATTGCGTCCGTAGTCGGCTGCACGAGTCCCCAGGAGGGTGAGGAGCGTGCGTTGCAAGGGTGTTAATGCACGGTCGTCATGCGCTGCTTGTGATGCTGCACTGTTAGCTCATGACGCTGAGCGCCCGCAAAAAGGTCGATCAATCGGTGCGTTGTCGGACGGCGACATTCGCGACCCTCGGGATGCATTGGTAGCGGATCGATTTGGTCAACCGACACAGTGCAGATGAAACAGGTTTTCATGTCGCCAGTTTTTCCAAAGTTCACGTTGCCTCGCCACATCTCCCTGGACTACCGGGCGCTCGCCCCGACATCGACAGCCATATTCTGGTCATTCGGCGGCATTCCGCAAGCGTTCTTGGCCACACCTATCTTGCTCCAGCTATACTGCTGTCGACCCTCCGGGGAAGGAGCGTTACCGAAGGAAACGAACGAGAAACGAGAACTGATTCTATCGCTCCGCCCGCGAAACAACAAGGAAACAGGCATTTTCCAAAGCCTCGCGGTAACCGTCCACGAGAATTCGTAGCCGTTCGCGCCGCTGGGGTCTGACGCAATTTTCGGCGGAGAAAGCGTTTGTTTACGCGAACACATTTGTCGCCGAAAATGGGTCTGACCCCTTGGAAGCGAGCCGGCGGCCTACATTCCGTGAACGGTTACGAGAATTTAAACCCCTTGAAGAAAACAAACCTGGGAATATCGAACAAGGAGCAGCAGAAGGCCGAAGGAAGCAAGCCAATGCCGGTCTGAATTGGAGGTACGAAATTGACGCTGCGATATTGCGTTGCCCCGTCAACGCCAATTCGTCCAATACTTCCCGTCGTTTGCCGTCGGTCTCATGTTTGTACTGCATCAGCTCGCTGAACAGAATGCGACGATGCGTACCGATTCTGCGAAACGGAATCACTCTCTCTTCAAGTTGCTTGAGCAGAAACGGACGGGACACACTCAACAGCTCCCGTTTTGCCTTAGCGGGACGTCGATCCTTGAAAGCGAGCCAGAGGATCTTGGCGGTCAGGCTGCAAATACAATTGAAACGACCGTTTCGTCCAAACGATTTCGAACGTTTTGATCTGAATCGTGCGTTTCATCACATTGCGGCATTGACTCTCCGCCCCAGAATATTAGTTCCAGAAAGTCTGTCAGGAATCTCTGGAGCCCGGATATTCATGAATACTCGTCGAACTAAAGCGGTTTCTCGATCAACCAACCGCAAAGAAAAGGAAAAAACTGCTATTGAAAGTCCGTCTTGCCTCCACGATGCGTTTCTGGTCCGGATGGTGAACGCTTTACCAATCGTAGGTTGTTGGTGCAGTTCGAGCATTGGACAAACAACACCTCGTATGGTTTTATTTGGGATGCGACCAAAGGGATGGTCAACCTGAACGATCTGCTGGGCAGTTTGGACGCCGATTGGACGCTGTCCGAATTGAGAGGCATCAATTCATCGGGGCAGATTGTTGGTTTCGGAAGGAAAACGAGTGGATTTCAGCGGGCTTTCCTACTGACCCCCAGTTCCGTTTCGCAACCGGGCAATTTCCTTCTGTTCGGTCTGTTATCACTCGTCGGGTTGGCGCGAAGGGGACGTTGTTCGCTTTGCGTGTTTTCGACGACAAGTCTTGTCCAGCGGGAGGTGGTACATGAGTAACGTTGTTTTCAGATCCAACGAACAAGTTGTCCATCAACAGAGTGCTGACTTGCAACACAAGTGGAGTCATCAAACTTCAGTAGAGTGCATTATTACCGATCAGCGATTGATCGTTGGCTCGTATAGAAAACCAACCAGTGGCGTTAAAGGTGCGGTTGCGAGTGCGATCGCCAAAGGAATTGGGCCGGTGGCAGAATTGGCCATGCTTGGAAACTCGCTTGTACAAGCTGGCCTAGACGGAACTTCGGACAAATCCAGCAAACCACTCTATCTGATTTCCGAACAGTCTTTGGAGTGCCTCACGCAAATTATTACTTGGGGATGGGGGTTTGCCGGTGGCGTTATCGCAGTGCTACCGGACGGTGAAAAACTCAAGTTGAGGCTCGGGGCGAAGCAGACTAGGGATAATTGGGTGGCGACTCTCAAACAAACGGTCGAGCAATACTGCCCCCACATATTGGTGTCTCAATCCGAAAAAGGTTTGGCCTTCATGTGTCGTCAGGGTCGTGGTGCGTCTTCGGTCAACGGCAGAACCGCGTTGAAAACTGCTTTCGTAAATGATTGGGAGTTGAATTCCCGCGGAGTTATTCTGTCCTTTCACCGAAGGTTGCACGGCAACCAGAATATCCGCTACGAACTTCGTGAAGCAGGCCGGGTACGTGATACCCGAAACTATGTTGTGGGGAAGTATGCAGAACGTCCTGGAAACCTGATAGCGGATGTTTTTCCAAAAGACCCCGACTACGAACCGTTCATTATCAGAGCCAGCATTCACGAGGACGGCAGTCTGCAACGTGATCCTGTGCTCGGAGAACAGTTTTCCGGACGCTGGTTCAGGCTCTCGGTCAAACCAAAGGGGGGGGCTGGTTGCATGAATCTGAAGAGTCCACCCTGAATCTCCGGCCCTGTGCGCCAGGTGAACTGAATCGTGATAATCCTGGTGCAGTTTCGAATTCTGACAGAGACGATCAGCCATCGCGTACCAGTTCAACAAGAGCAGAGGCAGCAAGGTTTGTGATTCGGCGGGCCACGAAGAAATCGCGGCCGCTGACGGGCGCAGAACTGCTCGCCCACATCCGCAACGGCAAGTTGATGCCAAACGACACGGTCACCGACATCGCCAACCAACATAAAACTCTGAACGCCAGGAAGCTAATCGAAAAATATGGACCGAAGCCGGGGGTGAGAAATGTGTAGTGGATCAATTGAAACGCGAGAACTGTATCGCTGTCGTGCCCATGTGACGTTTCGAAAAGACGTTGTGGTCCCGGCGAAAGATGGCGGCCTTCTGCTCAACATGGTGTGGAAAGACAAGACCAAGGGTAAGTTGCGAGTATACGGCGACAGGCTCGAGTTCAAAAACTTCTTCTGCAGACCATTTGTCATCCCATACGACTCCATCCAGCATGCCTGTTTATTCACTACGAAACTCATGGGATTCCAGTGCCGAGTGCTGTGGATTATTTACTCCAAAAACGCCATCGGCATCGCCGTCGGTAACAATAATTTCTGGGGCGAACCGCTGCCATTTCGGGTGATTCGCGAAACTGCGGGCTGTTCCAAAGCGGATATGTTCAAGGGAATTGCCGCGCACATAGCCACCACGTGTCTTTCCGGTGCGGTGGGCGCGACGTTTAATGATCCGGACCTCGGCGAGATTGTCGGCGACATCGTGTCGGAAGTTACCGAAGATTCTCTCGACGAGGTGGTACCACCAACTGCAACATCGGATGTTGCAAAACCCCGTCTCCCCGAAATGGCAACGCATTCGAAAACCATGGCCTCGCCCAAACGTAAACGTGTTCCGGTTCAATGGTTCTACCGGAAAAACACGCAGCAATTCGGGCCATTCAAAGCGAGTCAACTGAAACGACTTGCAGAACAGTCGATCATCTCTCGCGGCACGGCTGTTCGTCGCTCCATTGACACAACATGGATACGAGCTGGAAAAGTCATCGGGTTGTTTGCCGATGCTCCGGTGGCTGCAAGTCCAACGATCAATGAGGTGCAAGTTGAAAGTCGGCCCCCGATTCGGTCGATGGCACGGAAATCTGTTCCGAACCGGAAGGCTCGGCCAGCGACTGCCCATCCGCCCCCGATTACTCATCGGCCACGAAACCAGCGAGCACGACATTTGAATGGGGGTTCTCCGGCGTCTTTAAGCTTTTTGCGGTTTTCGGCGTTATCTTTGCCCTGGTTTTCGTGGGGGCAATTGTGGATGTCTTGCTTGAAGATGGGAGAAACCTGGAAAACTTGCTGGAATCAATCAACAGCAGCTTGAATGGTCTATTCTGAATTCGTCCGATGGATAGAAAATGGTTGCCGTTCACGCCGCTGGGGTCTGACGCAATTTTCGGCGGAGAAAGCGTTTCTTTACGCGAACGCATCTTGTCGCCGAAAATGGGTCTGACCCCTTGGAAGCGAACCGGTGCATACATTCCGTGAACGGTTACAGAAAATGGTTGCATGGCAAACGGGATATCGGGCGGTGGGGGAAACTGCCTGCTCCTTCGGAAAACAGTAACCGCATTTTTCATTGTGTAAGTTGTAAAGCCGATGATTTCGATTTACAATTCGTCAAACGAAACCTGTTTCGGCGGCGGCTTTTTCGCTATGAAAAAACTACGAGATACCAGCGCCAGTTTGTTGAGCGGATTGCGGAGAGTCGACCAGCAAACTCGATATGAATCATGCTGGGAACGATTTGTCGACCGCTACACACCGGAGATCTATGGTTGGTGTCGGCGGAGCGGGCTGGGGCACCATCAAACCGAAGAAGTGACCCAGCGGCTGATGGTTCGCCTGGTCGAAACACTCAAGACCTACCAATACGATCCTTCCCGGAGTTTTCGTTCCTGGCTGTTCGTATGCACTCGAAATGTGATCTACCGTTATTGGGAAGGGGAAGCTCGCCGCAAAGCCGAACGCTTGTCGAACAAGCACCAGTTGCCCCAGCAGCAATCGTTGATCGAGCTGCTCGAACTGCAATTCGATCGCGAATTCGAAATCGAGGCTCGTCGGCGGGTTGAGGCTCAAGTTGGCGAGCGAGATTGGCGGATCTTCCTGTTGTTGACCGAAACGCCTGCCAGTCCCGCGACCGTGGCTATGGAAAAGGGCTTAACGGTCGACAATATTTACCAGATCAAGTCTCGAATTGTTGCGGCGTTGGCAAGGGAAGTCGATCGACTACAACAAACGGGAATCGAGCCCGACGAGGTGGACGGATGAGTCGTTCACCATCGGAGCAACAGCCGCATTCCGAATACGATTATCGACTGGCCGACCGGATCAAGTCGAAACTGCGTGAGTCGACCGCCGAAAGACTGCCGGAGCGACTGGAAACCACGACCGGCATTGAACTCTGTGCCGACGAATTCCGGCAAGGCGGCTTTGGGCAGGTCGGCCGTTATCGGGACCTTGACATGGGGCGCGAGGTTGCCGTCAAATTTCTCAACCAGGACCTTGGCCCCGAACATCGGCGGCGATTTTTCCGCGAAATCCAGATTACCGCCACTCTGGACCATCCAGGCGTGGTTCCCGTCTATGGTGCCGGGCAATTGGCGGGCCGCTCCTTCTACGCGATGCGTTTCGTCGATGGGCAGACCCTGGCTGAAGCGATCGAACAGTTTCACCACTCGGTGGACAATCAACTGGAACGGGAGAATCCAAGATTCCGTTTGCTGATCGAGTCATTCAAGGCGGCCTGCACGATGATCGACTTCGCGCATCAACAGAAGGGGATCTGGCATCGGGACATCAAGCCGCAAAACATCATGATCGACAATGGCGAAACGATCATTGTCGACTGGGGATTGGCCAAAGCCGAAACGGAAAGTGAGTCGCGGGACGGTGTGACAGATGGAGGCACGGAACTTGACTTGACGCGAGGCGGACAATATCTGGGCACACCGGCTTACATGGCCCCCGAGCAAGCCCTGGGGCACAACGATCAGATCGATTCGCAAACCGACATCTATGGGTTGGGGGCGACTTTGTTTGAATTGCTCACCGGTCATGCACCTCACTGGCAGGACCGTACGAACCCAGAAACAAAAGATGCCGGTCAGGCGACCAGCGTCTGCTGTGGTTCGACTAGTGACAGCGAAACGAGTCTGGTCATTCTCAAGCGGATCGGGACTGATCCGCCTCCCGTTGCCAAACAATCCAATCCGCAAATACCCAATGAACTCAATTCGATCTGCGCCAAAGCAATGTCGCGAAACAAGCAAGACCGGTATACGAGTGCGCGGCAAATCGCTGACGATATCGAGAACTGGCTTGTGCAATCCGAGGTCTCGGTACACAGCTACTCCCGTTCGGAAAAAGTGTATCGGTGGTTTCAGCGGAACAGCAAGTTGGCTGTCGTTACGTTACTGGCGTCCCTTTTGATTGCGGCAATCACCTCGATTTCCCTGATTTCGGTTTCCGTATCCAAACGACGAACCGAATCCGCGCTGTCCCGTTTCAAAGCGGAACGCGACCGGCGAATCGATAACCAGTTGAAAGCCTACGTTGCCGCGACGCCAAGCCAGGCCGAGACCTTGCTGGACGAATTGCGGTCCTTCGAATCCGAAGAGCTCGAATTGCGGGTCGATCGATTCCTCCGGCAACATTCCCAGGCGCGAGACTCGTTTCGAGTCCGTTTAATCCGACTCGGCCAACAACCGCAACAACTGTTACCCCTGCTGCAATCGATCGATCCGCATGACATCGAGAGGCTTTCGCTGCTTGTCCATGCGATCAGACGGCCCGATTCGGCCAGAGTATCGACCGTCGAGCAGCTTTGGCAAGCGTCGGCCGACGCTGAGATGGTGACTCGATGCAGTGTGGTGTTGGCTCAATTGGCACCGTTGCACTCAGGTTGGAAACAACTTGCTCCACCACTCAACCTGAGATTAGTGCAATTGAAACAAGCGGACGTGTCGCACTGGGCGCGATTACTGCACCCGGTCCGGCACCACCTCCGATCGCAATTGTGGTCCCTTTACGACGAAGGGCACTCGCTGCCCAACGCCGAAAACCAGATCGCTGCCGAGTTTCTGCTGAAGTTGTTTGGTAATGACATGCAGACGCTGGTCGAGCTGATTGGCCCCGCCGATCCGGACATGTTCATGCGATTGGTCGGTGAACTGGAGAAGTCCCGTTCCGATGCACGTCAACCATTGTTATCCTGGTCCGGTCCGGACGAGCAACAAGCGCAGCCGTTCAGCGGATCGGAAGAACTTGAAAAGCAGATCGTCGAATCGGATGGAATGATTCGTGATTCGTTCATGATTTGTGAGTCGATGACCTGGTCAACGTTTCAAGCCATTCGCGACGAGCTGCAAAAGCTGGGGTATCGACCACTGCGAGTGCAGCGCTATCTGGACTCGGACAAGCGGAGTCGTGTTGCCTCGGTGTGGGTTCGCGACGATATCGCGTTTCTCCTGGAAGCCAACTGTTCGCCCGATCGAGTCGCGGCCTTGATAAAGGAAAAACGAGCGGAGAGTTGGGTGCCGGACGACTTGTCAACGATTGTCCAGGACGCGAGGATCTCGTACACGATAGTGTTCAGACATGACTCCACCGATCGAAATGAATACCGGGTCCTGCTGGGCAATTCACGAAAGAAACATGCTCCCCAGTCGCGGCGACTGTTAGCTCGGGGCTTTCGGCAAATCATTTATGACGAAGTGGTCGACAAAGAGGGGAAGATTCTGGTCACAGGTCTTTACCGCCTGGACGCGCACCAGGGCTCGCCGAAAACTCGAGTTGTCCGTTCCGCCGGTGTGCAGCCTTCTCAGGTGCCTGCCTTGAGTGACCTGGCTCCGCTCGATGTTCGTTATGGTCCGCAACAAATGACCAGTGTCTGGACTGAGGACAGAACAAAAAAGGGAGTGGTCGTCGAAGGGACCGACCAGGCGAAGCGAGCCAACCAGTGGGCGAAACTGGCTGAACAAGGGTTTGTGCCGGTTGCCATCGATGTCCGAAGGCTGGCAGACGATCAAGCGAACGCAGTTCGCCTGGAAGGCGTTTCGATTTGGCATCGCCAGGTTCCCACCGCACGGAATGATGGTAACCGAGCCATGGCGCTCAGTTTATTGGATGACGATTCGGTCCTGTTGAATTGGTTGAAACGAACGGACGATTTGACGGTTCGTACTCAATTGATTCATCGTCTGTCAAGCGATGGCATTCAACCAGTTCGTTTGGTCAAATGGTTGGAATCGCCACTCGCGTCCCAGTACGCCGGTATCCGCTCGGCCATCCTGCAGGCGCTGGGAGAATACGATGTCGACCAGTTTGTAGAGATCTCACGATTGGCAGTTGCGGCAAAAGTCGCCCGGATGCGTGATGCGGATGATGATCCCGGAGTTCACAATTCGGCGACCTGGCTGCTGCAGCAGTGGAAACAAGAAGTGGCGGCAGAAAGCCGGGCCTGGAACGAAGATGCTCCTGGCCCGTGGTTCAACGAGAAAAATGGTCACTTGATGATCGTGATTGCGGGGCCCGTGGCGCTCGATATGGGCAGTCGCATCCCGCCGGATATGGGCGGCGCCCAAGAGACATTTCACCATCGGACCATCGACCGAAGCTTTTCCATTTCCGCCCATGAAGTAACCTGGCAACAGTTCTCCAGGTTCAGACCGGAACATCCGGGCGACTATTCGTTTTTCTACAGCCGACATGCCGATGGGAGTCTGAATGTTCGAACACCCCAAAACCACGTCAGTTGGTATCGCGCGGTCGAGTATTGCAATTGGCTCAGCAAAGAAGCCGGTATTCCCGAGGGCCAATGGTGTTACCTTCCCAATAAACAGGGTAAGTACGGTCCAGGCATGACGGTCCCCCAAGACCTTCTGAAACGGACTGGTTATCGCCTGCCGACCGAAGCGGAATGGGAATACGCTGCCCGAGCCGGAACGACGACACCGCGTTTTTTTGGGCGTGACCCGGGTCAGCTCGGTCATTACGCTCGCTATCGAATGAATTCGAATATCCGCACGTGGACTGTCGGATCGTTGAAGCCGAACGAACTGGGCCTGTTCGACGTTTACGGCAACGTGTGGGAATGGTGTCACGGCAGTCCGGACGAACCGTGGCCAAAGTTCCTGGAATCGGTCGGGGACACGCCAGGCGATGTTTCCTTGCCACAGGAGCACCGGCGTGCCTTGCGAGGTGGAGCGTTCATCATGCCAGCCGGAGCGCAACGCTCGGCAATTCGCAGTTTCAATCGCCCTATAAACGAGCAATTCACGATCGGATTCCGCATCGCCCGAACGATCAATTCAGCCAATGCGCACAACACACTGACCGAAAACGAGTAACCGGATATGGAACAATGAAACGACTGACCGATCGAAGCGCCACCTTCCAGAAGAGACTACGCATTCGGGCCTTTGGTACCATTGACAACCGGTCTCTTCATGAAAAGACGTTGAAGATGGCGGTCCTCATCTGCGGAATCGTTTTCATGTCCGGGAGGTTGTATCCCGCCGCTGCGCAGGATGGAAGCGACATTCACGGCTGAATGTTGGTCGCGGCGGGGAGAGGGGCTATTGCGGCCTGGCCCGAAGGTTCGGCCGAAGCAGTGCTGCTGACGTTCCCGTTCAATCGCTCAGCGGCAAGGATCAGCGATATTTGCATCTGCGGATAGAAGGACGGGCCGCAGAACCTATCGGGTGTTTGGTGCACTTTAGCCTGTTCAGTTCTTTCTCCGCCGCGTCTCGCGCCAGTTTTGCAGCAGATCCTCGTTCTTGTTGCCCATAGCTCGTTAGGGTATACTTGCAGGTAAACGACTCCGCATAGGAGAAGAATCTATGCCGATGCACGATTGGACCAAGGTGGAGCCGGGGATCTTTCATGCGTTTCATCACCGTTGGATTTCTGCCCTCAGTGATGTACTCAACGGAGGAGCGCTGCCTGCAGATTACTACGCGTTGCCCGAGCAGGTTGCCGCGGGTTTCGGGCCCGACGTGCTGACCCTTCAGGAACCACCTCTCGACAACAGCCCCGCAGCGGACGGCGCTGGCGGCGCGACCACAGCGACTAGACTTCAAACCCGTCCGCGAACACGCTTTACCGCCGAGACGGATGCCGAGTTTTACCGCCGGAAGAAAAGTTCAGTTGTCGTGCGGCATGTAAGCGGCGATCGCATCGTCGCCATGATCGAAATCGTGTCTCCAGGCAACAAGTCTAACCGGCACGCTTTCCGCGCGTTCGTAGACAAGGCATGTGAACTGCTCGAACACCGCATCCATTTGTTGATCGCCGATCCGTTTCCACCTGGAATTCGCGACCCCTGTGGCGTTCATGCCGCCATCTGGGAGCAGATCCAGGACAATCCCTTCCAGCCTCCCGCCGATGAGCCGTTGACTTTGGTTGCCTACGAGTGCGATCTCACGACCCGGGCCTACATCGAGACCGTGGCGGTCGGCCAAGTTCTGCCGGACATGCCCCTGTTTCTGGAGCCTAACGGGTGCATCATGGTACCGCTGGAGGCGACGTACGAGACGGCGTTTGCCGTCATGCCCAGAAGGTGGCGGACGATACTCGCACCTTCCTCGCGAACATGAATCCGAATGGGCGAAACCACGTCGCCGCTCAGCAAGCAGATCGAGAAGTGTCTATTGGATCTGTCCCGTTTAATGTCGCCACGATGGGTCGGAACGGTGCCGAGCATTGCGGGGCCACCTGCGACGTCGAAACCGGAGTTGATCCCGATGTCTCGTCCCGCGCAACTGGCGTGGCAGGAAGCGGAACTGGGAATGCTGATCTGCTACGAGCTGCACACCTTCAACTTGGATCGCTATAGACAGGGCAGAGCCAGGGTGGCGCCGATCCAGGACGTCAACCAGTTCAACCCGAAAGAACTGAATACCGATCAGTGGATCCGGGCCGTCAAGGCCGCCGGGGGGCGCTTTGCCATCTTAACCGCATCGCACGAATCGGGGTTTCGGCTATGGCAATCGGACGTGAATCCGTATTGCCTGAAGGCGGTTCGGTGGGGCGACGGCAGCCGAGACATCGTCGCCGAGTTCGTCGCGTCCTGTCGCAAGTACGGGATCGAGCCGGGGATCTACCTGGGCACTCGTTGGAACGCGC
>JAJSAJ010000313.1 GCA_024274855.1 Planctomycetota bacterium
CCCCATTCGCGTCTAGTTGTGCCAATGGCGTGGCGTGGTCGACTGGTTCAGCGTTTGGATGCGAGTCGGATGCTGCCGGCCGATCCGTGGTTCCGGCAAGTCCTTGCTGCTCGGCTTGCAGGGCTCGACGCGCTGCGGCGAAGTGCTCGACACGAATACGCCCCAGTTGCATGAGGCGATCCAGCTGAGCGATCGCGGTTTCCAGATCGGCACGATCTGCCGCGGGCAGTTGATAGCCACACTTGCCGCACAAGCCACTCAAGAAATGGAACGAATCGCCGCATTGCGGGCAGCTGGACGGCGGGGCAGGCGGCTCGCCCATTCGCGGCGCAAAATCGAAAATGGCCGCGATCATCAGCCACATTCCATGCCCGATTACCGTGATCATGGCCAACAGACCGAGCACAAGCAGTGCGCCAATAAACAGATTGAGCATACTCCGCACCACCTATGCCAAAGATCATCGTTCTGCACGGTTTTCGGGGCCCCGAAAACCAAGCGTGCACACGGAATGATTGTCCGAACGTGAACCAGGCCCTTTGCCCGACGGAGTTTCGGATTCTAACGACCGTGCGGCCGTTCCTGCATTTCCGGCCGTCCCAACACCCGGCGAAAGCTGCCCACGCCAGCACTGAAAACTCCCTTGAATCACCGCATCAACTCAACTGCTACCACTCTACCACGGCGCTGATCGACCGGCAAAAGAAAACCGAGACGGTTCACGCGGCCAGTCACTGCGCAGTGATTGGCCGCTCGATCTTCCAACCGCCTTCGGCCAGTCACCACGTCACGAAATCAACGCTCCGTCTGCTCGTTTCCAGGTCAGTGATATCGACGTGACTCGCAAAATCTCTTACGCTGACCGAACGTGTGGTTTGTCGGTACCCGAACGCAGGAGTGGACGAGACGATGGAACATTTGGTTGCGCTGGTTGCCCTGACGGCGATGGAGATCGTGTTGGGGATCGATAATATTGTGTTTATCGTGATCTTGACGAGTCGTCTGCCAAAGGAGCAACAGCCCCTGGCTCGGCGTTTGGGACTGGTGGCGGCAATGGGGGTGCGCATCCTTCTGCTTGTGCTGCTGAGCCACATCCTGTCACTGACCCAACCACTGTTCCACTTGACCAGTCTTGGAATCCCGGAATCCTGGCTCCGAGGGAACGATGCGATGAACGCCGTATCGATTCATGATCTCATTCTAGTCATCGGCGGATTGTTCTTGATCGCCAAGAGTGTCTTTGAAATTCATGACAAGATCGAAGGAATCGAGGGCGAACGGAAGGTGCGAACGCACCCCAGTTTCACGTCGGTCATTGTGCAGATCATGATCCTCGACATCATCTTCTCACTCGACTCCATTATCACAGCGGTCGGGATGGCCAACGAGTTGAAAGTGATGATCGCGGCGATTGTGCTCGCCGTAATTGTGATGATGATTTTTTCAGAGAAGGTAAGTGGGTTTATCGAGCAGAATCCGACGTTGAAAATGTTGGCGCTCAGTTTCCTGATCCTGATCGGGGTCACGTTGGTCTCCGAGGGATTCGATGTCGGGATCAACAAGGGGTATATCTATTTTGCGATGGCCTTTTCCTTGCTGGTCGAGTTCTTGAATATCCGCGTGACGAATCTGCGTGCCGCGCGGCGAGCGGCCAAGACCACCTGACCCGCCCTCTCGCAGCCAAAACCCCCACGCGGCTTGCCCGTGGGTGAATCAGTCTCGCAAGCTAGACCGCCATGCCTGAACCCCGTCACATCGGAACCCCACGACCCCCACGCGGCTTGCCCGTGGGTGAATCAGTCTCACAAGCTAGATCGTCATGCCCGAACCCCGCCATACCCGAACCCCAAGACCCCCACGCGGCTTGCCCGTGGGTGAATCAGTCTCGCAAGCTAGACCGTTCTATCTTGCGATTGGCAACCGAACAAAGCGAAGGCCCGCGGAGCGAAGGAGGAGAAAGCTGCCAAAAACCGTTCCGCACTGGGAGAGGTTAAGGACGAGAAACGCGATGAAAACGTCGATCACTTCGCCAACGGGTCGACCGAGAAGCAGACAAAGGACACCAAACTCGACGACGGTCAGCGCCGCGCAATAGACCATCCAGGCGATTGCCAACTGGAGAATCCGGCCGGTTGGCACAAACGAGCCCCAGATGCAAGGTACCGTGATCAGCAGATTGCTGAGGGTGACGGCGCCAAGCAGCACCCAAAGCTCGTCGTCCATGGCCAGACTCCAATGCTCCTGAGTGGGCAGGATCACACGCACCGCGCCCAACACCAACGACAGAAGGAACATTCACCCTCAAACCGGCAAAAGACGGTCAAAAGGACGAACGGGATCTCTCACCAAGTCGCGAGTAACGACCGTTAATTGCTGGGCCCTTGACGTGCCGCATGTTCAATCTGCCTCTTGGCTTCCTCCGGGCTAATCCCATGTTTCGACGCCTGCGTTTTGATGCGGTCATCGTCGGACTTTGTGCGAAGTTCCCATCGAGCCTGCGCGCGGGTTAAGCCGTGTTCCGTCGCATACCGCTCAATCGTCTCAACCGGTACTGCAACGCCATTGCCCAGGTTCGTAAACGTCGGACGCGCACAGCCTGCAACGACGACCAACAAAAACACGCTCACGTATCTCATTGCGACCTCCGTGCCTCCAAGCAATAGGATTGACGTCTGCGAGGCCATCACAGGCGGCCAACAACGTGCTGCAATCGCGGGCCCGTGAACTGCGGAGCGCCCTGGACGCTGCTATGCGTTTTCTTTGTCCCACACGCTTCGGACTTCAATCATTCTACCCGACCGGGTGGGGGACCGACAAGCTTCAGAATGCGGCATTCGGACGGGTGATGAGCAAGAAGTGGTCACGCAGACCCATAAAATACATGAGGTTGAAGGCCATGGATGCGAAAAATGGCCGTCACAATAACGTGGGGCCGTGCAGGCGCGCAGCGCCGACACGACACCTGGTCGACGTCGGCCGGAGAGAGTCAATCGGTGACGGAAACAGGCATGCGGAATCATGAGCTATCGAAGGGTTGGGGCTCGTAGGTGCGGGCCACGAGTTCCGAGACGCGCGGCCGACGGGTTCTACCAACATAACGTAACGCTGCCTGACCACAGTGGGGACAGCGTGCGGGTTCTTCGGGGGCTGGCGAGGCCGGTGCGCGCATAATCCTTGTAGTCAAACGCCACCTTCCCGTCGGTGTCAATTATCGGGCCTCGCCTGGCAAACATCAAGCAAGCAAAAGACAAGGCGTTCGTGGAACGAACGTTTACGATCACCCAGCGGTGGGTAAGTGTTAATCAGCGAAGCGAACGCGCGGCGCTATTCCCGCTCCGCTGCACCGATTGGTTCGGCGATCAGGTTGCCGTTTCGGATTCTTGCGATCACTCCCGCGCGTTCGCTGGATGTTCATTGGGCTGTCTCAAGCTTAAAGGCCAAAAGATCCGTCACCATGGTTGGATGAGTTCGAACTCCAAAGTCAGTCTCGAAGAAGTCAACTGGCTGGCGTGGATGTTTTTGGGCTGGACATTCTGGTTAGCGATCGGTCATGTGCCGCGGAAGCCACCACGCCAGGCGAGCGTACTGCGATGTACCATGTGTGGCGGCCAGATGAAGGTCGTCCACGTCACGTACGACTCGACCGAGGTGCTCAGCGAACATGCTCTGGCGTATTTGGATAGCGGATGATCGTCGACACAACGGGCATCAATCAGATAAACGAAACGTCACCGAGAGGGCGATCGATGAACGTCCGCGCCAAACGCGTCAAATGGCGGTCGGCGAGCGTTTCACCCGCTCATGAGGCCTCAGAACCAAGCCACTCCAAGCGCCCATTCTTAGCAGAAGGCGGGCCAGCCCAAGGGAAAGACACGACCACCGGACCGCCAACGTCACGACTTCTCTAACGCGGCCGAAGCGTTCCCCAACCGTGTCTCAACGCTCCCACCGGACGCCTTGAACAGAGGCCTTGAACAGAGGCCTTGAGCTTCGGCTCGCAAGCTCGCGAAGTCAAAGCCTTATTTGTTCGGTGCCGTTAGGACGTATCGTACCATGCGCTGATGATCTCGTCAGCCAGTTTAGAAAGTTCCTTTTTCGCGGTAGTCGGAGATCGTTCGAAGTCGACAAGCACGCAGGGATTTGGCAGCAGCTCACCGTAGAAACCACGGTCGTAGTGGGGGTGTTGAGTGTCCAATCGGTAGCGATCCTGTGACGCCAAGAAAGCGCTCTTATCGAGCGTCACCCAGAGATGGATGAGGCCGGTTGGGACATCGTCCAATCGTCGAATTGGGTCTGAGCATTCGCCATCAAGAGTGGCCAAGTACGGAGGCCCGATTCCCGGGGCGCTGAGGCGAAAATATTTCTTAGCCTTGCGAACAATGTCGACCGTCGACCCAAGCAACACAACATGGATTGGCTGCGGCATGCTCATGAGGTAGGCACCGAACGGCCGCCTGCGGACGGAAGGAACGTCAAAGGTCACCGGGCGGCGACGAGTGATTTTCAACTTCTAATTCGTCGGACTTCGCCGCTCCGGTGCACCGTTTTGTTCGTTGCTTTGGAGCGGCAACCAAACGTCCTGACGCCAATGCCCGCTTGCGGGCGGCTTCGACGTACGCATGAACGTCACCCCCATGTTGCGCAAGCAACGCCTCGCGTGCGGCATAAATCTCATCGAGTATTTCGTTACGAGCCATTTGGTTCTTCCGCGTGTCGTCGCAACCCGTTCCTTCGGGAGTCCGATCATTGTCAGGTGTTCGGCTCATAGGCGCCGCATTCGAACTCTTCCGGTTCGCCTTGCTGGTCATTCCGGTTGAGGATGCATAGCATGTCGTCTTCTCCACCGGCACCGTCCTTCTTGCATGTCAGGCACAAGCTCGGCTTCGGGACGAGCATGGGGTCGATCTTTGTGCCATCGTCATTGTAGAGGCCGGAAACCCAATCCTCCGAGTATTCCTTCATGCTGGTGTCTCCTTCATTTTAGACCCACGGACGGCGTTGCACTGCGTTGTCGATGGAGCGGAAGAACGTCCAAGTCCACCGGGCTGGCGGACCAACGCGAGTGAACGTGGAAAAAACAAAATAAGTGAACGAAGGAAACGATCGTGAAAACCGAAACGCGAGCCAGCTCCGGTGGCACGCCTTGTTCAAGTATGCCGCTGGCGAGGCGGGGCTGATACCGGGCAGTTTACCGCATTGTCCGCCCCCTTTCCAATAATCTGGCATGTTTTCCTAGTGGTTTCTTCACGTCACTGCAACAAGAAGTTTCGTGATGCTAAAATCGCCTTGCTTTACTGGACCACTCTGCACACAGATGGCCGAGGAGCCGCAGCTGGGGGGAACGAGCGAGCGAACCCACGATGGATACCTGCGGGCTGTAAGAAAACTGGCCGACTTTTGCCAGACGGCGCCCGACAAGATTACCAAGGCCCAACTCCGGTTGACCGGTTTGTCAGATGGCATGATTTCAGCATTCGCCCATGTCGGTCGATTCGACTAGTCTTCATCCGGAACGCCATGGAGAAATATGCGGCGACAAGAAGAACACATCGTGCTGCGGACAGTACCTATCTTGTTGAACATCGACAGGAAGCGGCTTCGCTGGGTATTCGCGTCGGTGTAGTGCAACAGCGCATCATCCGCAGCGCCACTGAGTGGATTCTCGAGCCCCCGTGCATAGAGCGTAATTCGCTCCAGAGTGGCACCACAGTCCGGACATTCATCGGAATTCATGGGCTTGGCCATTCGTGGTTCGAACCGTTGAAACGAAGTCGTCGTCGCTACAGTGGGTCACGGGAGCCATCTAACGGGCCCGCGATAATACCAGAATTGTCTCGTTTCTCGCACTTGGTGTCAACAAAGGCGTGACCGGTATTCGGAATGCTGGGTGATGCAATATTCATGGAGTGCTGATCAATTGGGCTTGGTGCTGCGCCAAAACTCAGTTTTCGGATTAGCCATTCCCCCCTCCGTCTTCCTTTTCTCTGTGTTCTCGGTGTCTCGGTGGTTGTTTCTCTTCTTCCCCGAATGGTAGGTCGGTATTGGTTGGCAGCCCTGCCGCGCTGAGGTTCCGTCTCCCCTTCATGGAAGGTTGCCGTAGCGAATACACACTGCAACCAGCGCAAAGCATCGGCCCGGGTTGCACGAGTCCGGGCCGATGCGTCATTTCACGAAAAACCGCTGGCACGTTAGCGGCGTGAATACGGAGGCGTCACGCCAGGGACGGCAACCGGATAGTTGCCGTCACTGTCGGGCAACACCGGGGCCGTATCCGTCAGGGACTTCAATGCGTCCGTGTCGCTCAAGTTCAAATCGGCGGCAATCGCCTTGTCCCACTCGATCCGTTGGCCCGAGTAGGTGGCCATCCGTCCGAAGATCGAAGTCATGGTGCTCATGGCGCCATACTTTGCTTCGTTCGGACGTTCGCCGCGTCGGATAGCGGCAAACAGGTCGTGATGTTCTTGTTGATGACCGTCGTGGCGACCTTTTCCCCGCCAGACGATTTCGCCAGACGTGTTATAAATCTTGCCGCTGCTGATGTCGGCGGCTCCTTCGGTTCCGTGCGCGTATTCGGACACGCTGTTCCAGCAACCGCGAATGTGCCGGCATTGGCTAAAACACTTGGTACCATCCGCATAGGTGAACTCGACAAAGTGATGATCAAAAATCTGACCGTTGTCTTTGCCCTTCCGGACCTCGCGTCCACCCTGGCCGTTCGCTTCGACCGGGTGATCATCTTTCAACCAGTTAATCACATCGAGATTGTGAATATGCTGTTCGACGATGTGATCGCCACACAGCCAGTTAAAGTAGTACCAGTTTCGCATCTGATACTCGAGTTCCGTCTGTTCGGGCTTGCGAGCACGAACCCAGACCCCCCCGCCGTTCCAATAGGCGCGGGTCAACAAGATGCGACCAATGGCACCATCTTGGAGCTTCGCAATGGTATCCTTGTAGATCGTCTCATGATGGCGTTGCAGGCCAACCGCGACGGCCAGATTCTTCTTCTTGGCTGTTTCGTTGGCGGCAAGGATCCGCTTGATCCCCACGGGGCCCGTGGCCAGCGGTTTCTCCATGAAGATGTGCTTCCCAGCTTTGACCGCCGCTTCGAAATGCTGCGGGCGAAATCCGGGCGGCGTCGCGAGGATCACCAGATCGATGCCCGAATCGAGCACTTTCTGATAACCGTCGAATCCGGAAAACTGGCGGTCCTTCGGAACGTCCACCTTGTCCGCGTGCTTTCCTTTGACCGCGCGGTAGGCCCCTTGGATCTTGTCCGGAAAAACATCGGCCATCGCAACCAACTTGATCGGGCCACTCGTCGTATTCAGTGCCTGAACCGCGGCCCCCGTTCCACGACCGCCACACCCAACCAGTCCGATCGTAATCAGATCCTGGCCCGCGGCATGGGCCGAACGTGCCAAGCTCAGATTGCTGCCCACCGCGCCTCCGGCAACTAAGAGTGAGGACGTCTTGATAAAACTGCGTCGAGACGTTCTGCTCGCCGGAGCTCGTTCAGATTGCTTCGTCATCGTATTCTCCTTTTGGCGGCAAGGCCGCACAGACAGCGAAAAACCATTGCTCTGCTCAACCGCACGCAACGTGCACGTCGGACAGTTTGTTGAAAACAACACGACACTTCCTCGTGAAGATCCTGCCACATGGGGGCCCGCGAATCGGCACAACAACGCCACGCTGGCGAACCCCACGACATGAACCCTCACCACCACTCCCGGTCGCTCTATTGCCGACCCTGCTTCCGATCATAGATCGGCAAGGCCTTGTCCCATTTGTCTTTCTTCTCTTGAGCGGTCGGCTCGCTCAACGGCCGAATGATCCGGAAACCAACCTGCAAAGCATCAGTATGATACCAGATACTCTTGGGAATTTGAGGGTCTTGGTCCTGCCAACTTGGCGTGGAGGGCGTACGCGCCGCGCTTCGAAGCCGATCCGCGTCATCATCCCACGACCCACCCCGCACAACACGCGGGAACTGCTTTGTCGGTATGGCCAACGGTTCAATCGCCGTTTTGCCTTCGAACTGCTTGTAATAATCGGGGATAAACTGGTCCAATACCCATTCGGCCACGTTGCCGTGCATGTCGTGCAGGCCCCACGGGTTCGGTTTCTTCTGGCCAATCTTGTGGTACGCCTCGTCACTGTTGTCGTAGTACCAGGCATAATCGTCGATCTTGCTCGCATCGTCCCCGAACGAATACGCCGTCTTCGTCCCTGCACGGCACGCATACTCCCATTCCGCTTCCGTCGGCACCCGATAGTAGCGTCCGGTCTTCATCGTCAACCACTGGCAGAACGTCCGCGCTCCGAACTGAGTCATGCAGATCGCCGGATACCCCCGCTTGCCCATCCCAAACGTCATGTCCGTATAAGGCTCGGTCGGCTGAGACTCCTGGTACTCCGCCGCCGCTTTGTCGCGTGCGTTTTCCTTTACCTTGTCCAGCTTACGACGCTGCACGTCGAGATCGAACATCCAGATCTCGAATACGTCCCAAGGAATCTCGCACTTGCTCATCCAAAACGGGTTGATCTTGACCTTGTGCTGCGGCCCTTCGACCTCCTCACGACCCTCTTCGCTCTTCGGACTGCCCATCACGAACTCGCCGCCCGGGATCGGAACCATGTCGATCGTCGCGTCCGTGTGCTCGATCAACTCGGTATAGGCCTTCATGGCGCCCGGGGCCTTGGCCACCGAGTTGGGTACGTCCAGTACCGAGCGACTCGGCTCGGCAGCAGCCGCCGGCGAGGCTGCAACCAGTATCATTATCGATAGAAAACCAAGCATCGAAGCAAGAAACGGTTGCAGACGGCCGGGGCGCCGATTTACGCTAGACATAGGTGTTCGGTCCTTTCTTGAGAACGAGAGTCAAGCCAACATGTCCACTGGTTGCTCACAGGTAGAGTAAACAGGCCAGGGGGAGGTACCAGCAATATGATACTCAACACATGGCTCTTAGGGGCAGGGGTGGTTATGGCCACCTGGGGATCGCAGAAAGTTGAGCGTTACCACGAAACTCAACCTCACATGGGGACGAAGTACATTGTCCTATTGTACGCTCCCAGCCCAGAACTCGCAAGAAAGGCACTCGACGCGGCATTCGCCCGAATCGCTCAACTTGACCAAGTCCTGAGCGATTATGATCCAGACAGCGAACTGAGCTGCCTGAGCCGCTCTGCCCCCCACCCGAAACCGGTCCCAATCAGCCAGGATCTGTTCGATGTGCTGTGGCAGGCCCAAAAGCTGAGTCGGGCCAGCCACGGAGCCTTCGACGCTACGGTCGGTCCGCTGACCAAGCTGTGGCGCCGCGCCAGACGCCAGCGTAAACGGCCGGATAACCAGAGATTGCACGATGCCAAAGCGGCCGTCGGCTACCAGTATCTTGTGCTCGATCGGTGCCATCGAACCGCTCAACTGACCCGGCCGCACATGCGTCTGGACCTCGGTGGCATCGCAAAAGGCTACGCCATCGATCAGGCTCTCCACACGTTACGCGAAATGGGGATTGACCGAGCCTTGGTCAACGCCAGTGGCGACATGGCAGCCACGGGCCCTCCCCCTAACAAGAAGGGATGGGCCGTCGCCATCGCACCACTCAACCCAAAGGACCCGCCCCGAGATTTTGGCGTGCTCGCCAACCAGGCCCTCGCAACCTCCGGAGATGCCTTCCAATACGTCGAGATTGACGGTGTGCGCTATTCGCACATCGTCGACCCGCGAACCGGACTCGGTTTGACCGAGCGTAGCAGCGTGTCGGTTCTGGCCAACTGTTGCACCCTGGCCGATGGTCTTGCTTCAGCCGCAAGCGTACTCGGCCCGCGAGAAGGACTGAAACTGATCCAGGCAACTCACGATGCAGCCGGGTTAATCGTGACTAAACAGGAAGATCAAATCGCCACATTTCAGACCGACCGGTTTCGCCTGTGGCTGGCTCATGGCAAGAAACCGATCCGCAAGTAATCCGCTGCTGCCGAACGAAACAATGACAGCCCCACCCGATTGTGGTAACCTGACGTGGCAAAAGCTCGTGTGGGCCCAGCCACGTACCTTCCAGCACGGAGATCCCGGAAGTGAATATTGTCCAAGTGTCGCGTGTTGCAACTTTCGGTGGCGGCTGCTTCTGGTGCACACAGGCCGTTTTTGATCAGCTGCGCGGCATCACGTCGACCGTTTGCGGATATTGCGGAGGTCACGTGCCGAATCCCACCTATGAGGACATCTGCAGCGGCACATCGGGACACGCGGAAGTCGTGCAGATCCACTACGACCCCGCCGAGATTTCCTATCAGGATCTGCTGAACGTCTTTTTCCAGACACATGATCCGAC
>JAJSAJ010000314.1 GCA_024274855.1 Planctomycetota bacterium
CAGCATCCGAACATGCTGCGTGATCTCCTGCTGCATTTTCCAGCCGACTTGTCGGTTTTCTCCGATGCCGACCGATGGACCGGCTCTTCACTGTTGCAACGACTGTCGCAATACGTCTATCCAATCCCGGTGTTTGACAAGGCAGAAGGCAGCCGACAGCGTGACGCGCTAAATGAGACGATCGTGGCCCAACCGGCACTCGGAGTAGCGGGCCTCTTTTCACTCGATCTGCTGAGTCGGTTCGGGCTGAAACCTGGAATGGTTGCCGGACACAGTTACGGCGAGATCGTCGCATTACACGCCGCCGGATGCATGACGCGCCGGCAGATGATCGAACTGTCGATCCTGCGAGGTGCGATTGTCCACGGAGCGACACAGCAGAACCGTGGCGGCATGGCCGTCGTTTTCGCTGACGAACAGACCGTCGGCACACATCTGAAAGAATGGGACTCGCCCGTCTCACTTGCCAACATCAACACTCCCAACCAGACCGTCATCGGCGGGCCTCGAAAAGAGATCGATTCGGCATTGACGAAGTTCGTCGCGATCGGACTACGAACCCGCCAACTCTCTGTGACCGCCGCATTTCACACCGAAAACCTCAAACCGGCGGCACTCGAGTTTTCCACGCGGATCGCCGATGTCCAGATGCAATCGCCGTCAATTCCGGTCTACAGCAACACGACGGCCATGCCGTTCCCAACCGACCCGCTAGAAATCCGCTCGCTCATGACGCGTCAGTTGACCGAGCCAGTTCGCTTCAGCCAGCTGATTCGAAACACGTACGCCGCCGGAGCACGAGTCTTTATCGAGGCCGGGCCGCGAAGCACCTTGACCACGTTCGTTCGGCATATCCTGGAAGACGACGTGCACGAAGCGATTCCGCTGGACATCGAAGGCCGTGACGGCGTCGTACAACTCGCACACCTGCTGGCCCACTGCTTCTCGCTCGGACTGCCCGTCGATCTAGAACCGTGGTTTACAGGTCGCGATGGCGGACGCCGATCCGTCACGAAAAGGACCACGCAAGAGCCAGGGGCACCGCGGCCGACCGGAAGCAAATGGATTCTGTCCGCAAACGGGGCTCGCCCCCAAATACGCCCCGAACCCAGGTCCCATTCCAACTCGCGAACCCCGAAGACGGAACCGCCAACAGACGATAACCCATATCGATCGAGAAATGCCATGACTTCTGAACAGACTCCCGAGGTTCCTCAACCGTCGCCGCTCGAAATACCACAGACGCACACATCCGAATCGACGGACACTCCGCCGATCTCAGACAATCGACAAGTGCCGGCCGACCGTTCTCAGACACAGATGAGCCAACGAGTGCCGTTGGACGACGTCGGCTCTTTCGAGCAATCGTCCCCCACGTTTCTTGGCCGGCAACTGAACCCACTGGCGGGGACGCCTGCGGATCCGTTCCAGGCGAATCTAGCTCGGTGGCTCGAGTTACAACAAAGTTACCACCAGAATCAAGGGCAGTTCCTTCGCCTGCAGCATCGCTATCTGGACTATCTACAAGGCCGAGCGACAACACCTGAGCGCATGCATACGGAAGCAACACCACCCGATACGGATGAAAAAGAACAGGGCATCCCGAACGCGATTACGATGCTGCGGGTCCCGCCAACGCCAACACTTCCGCCAATTGAACCAACCGAAGATAACGCCGAAGGCATGCAAGAGACGCGTCCAGCGCGGGATGTCAACCTTCCAATAAACCCAGTACGTCTACCATCCACCCCCATCGAAGCCTCTCCAAACGGTGCCCCAGCCACAGTACTGTCGGTCGAGGACTTCCGACGCGTTCTATTGGATCTGATCGTTGACCGAACCGGCTACACGGAAGAGGCACTCGGTGAAGACCTTCTGATGGAAGCCGATTTGGGAATCGACTCGATCAAGCGGATCGAAATTTTCTCTGGTCTAACCGACCATTGCTCGTTCATGATGCGTCAAGATCGCAGCGACGAGGAACTGTTGATGACCTTCACCGGTCTGAAGACGATCCGAAACGTCGTCGACGCGTACGCGGAAGAACGCCAACGATACCTTTCGGACGACCGTGATATTCAAGCCGACGCGACGTCGGGACTGAATCGGCTTCTTACCAACCAGACGTTGGACGGCGTCGAAGAGGCGACACAAACTCCAGCAACCTCGAGAACACCCGATGACAGTCCAATCCAGCGAATGCTGGTTCGCACGGTCGAGTCGCCTATCGCGGATCCCAGCGGTGGTTCGTGGCGTTGGCCCAAGACCCACGCCATGTTGGTCGTCGAGCAGGAATCGAGCGCGTCCTTGCCATGGCCACCGGTTTCCGATGACGGAGGGCCATTATGGTGTTATGTAACCGCAAGTGATCAGGCCAGTCGAGTAGGACCGAATCGCTTTACAGCCGACTTCATGTCCCCCGAGTCCCTTCGGCAATTACACCAGTTGATCCAGGGCGACGGGCTCCAAATCGCCGGCCTGATGAACTCGCTGCCGCTCCAACGGCCTTTCTCCGAACCCGGGATGAATCACTGGCAACCGATCGTCGACCTGCTGGCAATCGAGTACAACTTGTTGCACGAGTTCGAAACGGAATTGCGAGCCAGCGTTGCCCAAAGAGGCGGCAAACTGATCAATCTGACGTCGTTGGGTGGAAAGTTCGGCATCGGTGGAGCCGACGATCTGCCCCTGGCACAAGCCGTCACGATCGGGTTGTTCAAAGCCGTGGGATGCGAGTGGCCGGGGACATTGGTCAAGAACATCGACCTGCCGCGAAACCCGGACCGGCAATGGCTGGTCGATGCAGTCATACAAGAGCTTGCCTCGGGCGATACGTCCATCGAAGTCGGCCTGACACAGCATGGGCGTTTCATACCCGAACTCGTTCCGAGTCCGCTGACTTCAAGCAGCGGCCAGCCGACAGACCTGGACCACGACTCGGTCATCTTGGCGACTGGCGGCGCTCGCGGAATCACGGCTGAAGTCGTTAAACATCTGGCGGAAACCTACCACTGTCGATTCGTCCTCGTCGGACGGACAACATTGGCCGAACAGGACACCAACGAGTCATCGCCTGCACTGGAAACACGATTCGAGGATGGTGCGTTCGCGACCGCCCCATCAAAACAACCGATGCCTTCGCCCGACACGACATCGTCCGCCGTTGAGCGGCTTGCGCCGGACGAAGAAGTGCGAGAGAACCTCCGTTTCATCAAGCAGCACGCATCGCATGTTGAGTATTTGGCGGTGAACGTGCGAGATACCAGGCTGTTTGCCGAGACGATCGACTCCGTTTACGCCAGGTATGGACGCATCGACGGCGTCATCCACGGCGCCGGCGTTACCGACGATCGGCTGATCTCCTCCAAGGCGATGCCTTCTGTAATCGACGTCGTGCAAACGAAGATCGCCGGCGCACAAGTCCTCGCCAAAGCGCTCCGACCCGAGTCACTCCGTTTCATGATCTTCTTTTCTTCCGTCTCGGCCCGCTTCGGCAATCCAGGGCAGGGTGACTATTGTGCTGCCAACGAGTATCTGAACAAACTCGCCGATTACCTGAACGCGCGCTGGCCCACCCGCGTTCTCGCGATCAACTGGGGTCCCTGGGACCGCGGCCTCGTGACTCCTGAACTTGCCTCGATCTGGAAGGCCATGCAGATCGAGGTTATTCCCACACGGAAGGGCATTGAAGCATTTGTATCCGAGCTAAACTGGCCGAAAGACGAGTTTGCCGAAGTGATCATTGGCTGCAGCCTTCAGAAAATCGCGCAGCGCAGGCTGGGTATGGCACCATGAGTAGACGGGGCACCGACCATCGAGACATTGCCGTTGTTGGGATGGCCTGCGTTTTTCCCGGCGCAAGTGATCTGAACGCCTATTGGGCAAACAACGTCAACCAGGTCGACGCGATTACCGATGTTCCAAAAGATCGTTGGGACAGTCAACTGTTTTCCAACTTGCCCGAAGACCACGAAGTCCGGATCGTCTGCACACGAGGTGGTTTCGTGCCTCGTGATATTGGTTTCAATCCACGACGATTTGGAATTATGCCAAACGTTCTTCAGCACGCGGATCCCGACCAATTCGTGCTGTTGCACATTGCGGATGCGGCACTTCGAGATGCGGGAATCGACGACGGCGACCCCATACGACTGCGGACCGACACGATCGTGGGGCGGGGAGGCTATCTAAGTACGAAGATGGCCGAAGTCTTATTGCGTGTCGATTCACTGTTTCGTGTCAAACCGTTCTTGAGGCACCAATTCCCCGAACTCAGTTCGTCAGACCTCGACGATATCGAGGAGCAGCTCCGGTCACGCCTGCCACCCAACTCGCCCGACAGTCTCTCGACGTGCATTCCGAACCTGGTCGCCAGCCGGATCAGCAATCGCCTGAATCTCGGGGGGGTAGCGTACGTTGTCGACGCGGCCTGTGCATCGTCGCTGATCGCTTTGGAGCAGGGAATTGCGAGGCTTCGTACCGAGCAGTGCGACGTATCAATCGTGTCGGGGATCCATTTATGCCAAATTCCGCCGTTCTGGTTCGTTTTCACACACCTTCGCGCCTTGTCCAGGTCGGGTGTCGTCAGGCCATTCGATCAGCGTGCCGATGGATTATTACTGGGTGAAGGTGCCGGCACGGTTGTGCTGAAACGGCTGAGTGACGCGCGCACCCATGGCGACCGCATCTATGCCGTGATCCGGGGAATCGGCAGTGCGAGTGATGGAGGCGAGACGAGCGTTCTGATGCCAGCCTCGTCAGGCCAGGTTCGCGCGCTGCAAGCTGCCTACCGAGATGCGAAAGTCGACCCGGATACGATTTCCTACCTCGAGGCACATGGGACGGCTACGATCGCCGGAGATCCTGTCGAGTTGGAAACGATCCGGACGTTTTTCGGCACTGCCGATATGGCAACGCGAGCACTCGGGTCCGTCAAGTCGATGATTGGACATACCATGCCCGCCGCCGGCATGGCATCGTTGATCCGTACGATTCTGGCACTTTCGAACAAGATCATTCCACCCACAATCAACTGCGACCAACCGCATCCGGCGCTCGCCAAGACGCCCTTTTATCTGGCACTTGAAACACGCCCTTGGATTCATGCCGAACAGGGATGGAATCGACGAGCCGGAGTCAGCGCATTCGGATTCGGCGGAATCAACTCGCATGTCATCGTCGAAGAGTACGTGGAGTCGTTCGCCGAGCCGGCTCCGGCTAGCCTGCTTCGCCCGATTCACTCCGTGCGCAAACAGGAAACGGAACTCGCGATGTTCAGTGCCGCCTCGGTCGACACACTACGAGCCCAACTTCAATCGGTCGACCATTTCCTGCGACACGACCAATCCGACGCGAGGCTGGCGGACGTTTGCTTCACGCTACAAGAGCAGCTCGATTTGGCACACCCGTGCAAACTCGCCTTGCTCTGTCGCGACATCGACGATCTGAAACACAAGATCGCCCATGCAAGGCTGATAGCCGACCCGAGCCCGCCGAGCATCTCGCCCGAGACCCCGTCGAAAGACCAGTTATTCGCCGCCGACGCGGACACACCCCGTGGCAAACTTGCGATCCTGTTTCCCGGAATGGCAATTCCCGGCCTGATCGGCAATTATCCAAAACACTTGCTCGAGTTAGCCATGCACTTCCCCAAACTGCGGCAAGAACTCGACAAGTTCGAATCCAAAGACCAACACTCCGAAGATCCCATCCCGTTTTCCTTGATCCTCAACCCTCCCTCGACACTCTCCGCACCCGTTCGAGAATCGCTCAAGCAACGCCTGGCGCCCCCACCAGCGTTTGACGAGCAAGGCCACGTTCATACGGTGGCGCCCTCGGAACGGAATCTGTCCGGTGTCGGCGTCATCCTGAGTAACTGGCTCGGATGGACTCTGGCCAGCGAACTAGGTATTAAACCGGACATGGTGGCCGGCCAGAGTTTTGGGGATCTTGTC
>JAJSAJ010000315.1 GCA_024274855.1 Planctomycetota bacterium
GAGAACCGGCTTGCCGAGCTCTATTCCGTAGTCCAGTTCATTGACGACCGCCGTTTGGCGCCCGCGTTTCGTTTCTTTCATCGACATCGGGTCGTGGATGATCGTGGGAAAGTCATTCGCTATAAGAATCTTGACGTGCTGCGCGAGAACTTGAAACCGATTCTGCTGCGTCGCACTCGTCAGTCCGTTTTGCAGCAATTGCCCGAACGAACAACTGAGATTGTTCGGATTCCACCGAGTGCTGAACAGAAGCGGATGAGTGACGAATATGTTCAGATTGCCGCTCAAATTGCCGCGAAGAAATTCCTGACGGAAATGGATTTGTTGAGGCTTCAGAAATCTCTGCTCATGGCCAGGATGGCATGCGATCACACTTATCTGGTGAACAAGAAGAAACCCGGTTTTTCGACTAAGCGCGAGCTGTTGGATGAGTTGATCGAGCAGCTGTTCAGTGAGTCGGGGCGCAAGGCGGTGCTCTTTTCTGAATGGACCACGATGTTGGATCTGATCGAGCCGATTCTGGAAAAGCACGGAATTGACTTCGTACGGCTCGATGGATCTGTGCCACAGAAAAAACGGCAGCAATTGGTTCATCGTTTTCAAAACCACGACGATTGTCGGATGTTCATTACGACCAACGCGGGGTCGACGGGCCTGAATCTTCAGGCCGCCAATACGGTTATTAACATCGACCTCCCTTGGAATCCGGCTGTGTTGGAGCAACGGATCGCTCGAGCCCATCGTATTGGACAGAAAAAACCGGTCGACGTCTATATGCTTGTTACCGAAAATACGTTTGAAGAGCGGTTGCTTGTGACACTGGCCGACAAGCAGAATTTGGCCATCGCGGCGTTGGACCTTGATTCGGACGTGTCCGAAGTGGACTTTCGCAGTGGCATTGCGGATCTGAAACAGCGGCTGGAAGTTCTGTTAGGCCCAAAACCGGTGGCTCCGGAAGACAAAACGTCCAAAGAGAGGGCGGTGCGCGAGGTCCAGAAGTTTGGCGCTCATCGCGATCGTGTGGCGGCGGCCGGTGGCCAGTTGCTGGGCGCGGTCTTTGAATTCCTGGGCGAGTTGGTCAACGAGAATCAGACGAGCGAGCCCCCGAAAGATGTCGTCCGCAATGTGCGCAATCGGTTGAACCAATGCGTTGATGAAGAGCCTGATGGTAGTCAGCGCCTGACACTGTCTTTGCCCGACAAGGGTTCGCTGGATAAGCTGGCTCAGTCGCTCGCTGCACTACTCGTGGCCGGCGGTAGCGAGTCAAAAGACTGAGTGCCCATTTCATGCGGGCATGAATTGGTTGTTGTTGGGGTGTGTCCAATTCGCTTCGAGCGGTAGTTCGCGGTGGTTCGAGGACCCCCATGGGCTTGTCCCATGGGTGAATAAGTCTCTTGAGCTAAAAAGCATGTGATGAAAGCCCCCGTTCCGCTCCCTCCCCGACGCCAAAGGCGGCGGGGAGGGAGCGGCCGTCGGCATGACATGCCGGCCTTAGCTCAATAGACTCGCTCACCAACGGCACAAGGCCGTTGGGGTCGATCAGCCGAAAAAATAGCAGCGAAATACAAATCCAACTGCAGACGGCTAAACAGTTACGAAAACGATACGATCTTTGGCCCCCTTGGATGCCATGTACTTCAAAATCAAATGCCCAAAATGTGAAAAAGCGCTGACCGTTCGTGAGGAACTAGCGGGCCGCAAATGTGCTTGTCCTTACTGCAAGACTTCTATTCGCATTCCCCAGCGTTCGGAGCCGTCGCAGGACGAGGGTGCCGAGCCGGGATTTCCCAACCTGGACCTGAAGGTGGACGTGAGTTCGGCAGCTAAAGGCAAGGGACGCGGTGGGAAAACTCGTCCGAGTAAACCGCCGACCAAGCCAAAGCAGAAACGCGAGCAGCCGGCAGCAGAGACGGCCGCCGGCACGTGGTCCGACAGCAGCAATGTCAGCTTGAGCAAGACAGGGGTTATCGGTGTTGGCGTCTCTATTGTCTTCCTCGCTGCCCTGTTTCCATTTAATCAAACTGCCTTTGGACAACTGTTCTGGCATCGAGGTTGGGTCCCTTTTGTCCTGACGTTGTTGCTCTTCTGGTCGCTCGCAATCTTGGTGTTGAAGTGGAGGAAGCTGAAGCGTCAGCGGGAACTGATGTTGTTGGATGTCTTGCCGACCGAGTTGTCCAAGGAGATCACGGTCGATTCGCTGGACAAGTTCGAGGAGCATGTTCGTGAGTTGCCGGGTGAGCCGGGTGAGAGTTTCCTGATCAACCGTGTTATTCGCGGGCTCGAGCACTTTCGTGTTCGCAAGAACGCAGCCGAAACAGTGACCATGATGGAGTCGCAGTCGGCAATTGACGCGAACACGGTCGCTTCCAGCTACTCGATCCTGCGAGTCTTCATTTGGGCACTTCCGATCATGGGATTCATTGGCACCGTGATAGGTGTTAGCCAGGCGGTGGCCAGTTTGGGCGGCAGCTTGGAATCCGCCAACGACATCTCCGTTGTCAAGAACTCACTGAACGCCGTGTTTGCGGGCTTGGGTACCGCCTTCGATACGACATTGGTGGCGCTGATTCTAAGTCTCTTGGTCAAAATCCCCGCCTCGGCTTTGCAGAAGAACGAAGAGGACCTGGTCACGTGGGTGGACGAATACTGCAACGAGAATCTATTGAAGAGGCTGAATGACGGACGCGAAGGTGGCGGCGAGCGTGACGCGAGCGGCAAGGTGGACACGGTCGCGGTCCGTCGAGCCGTCGAATCGGTCATGAGCGCCTACCAAACCCAATGGAAGGCCCAGGTTGCTGAGATGGGACGAATGGCTGGCCAACTGCAGGCGACGTTGACGGAAGTTGGAAACCAGGCCCAGAGTATCCAGAAGCAGATGGCCGACTCGGTCGATGGAACCAGCCAGGCGGTGCAGACTCATTTTGCCGGGATCGAGCGGGGGCTTGCCGGCCTGAACAGTGTGCTCCAGCGGCTGGGTGAACAACAAGTCATTGTGCAGCAGGTGGAAAAACCACGACGTTGGTGGTTCCGTCGACGTGATCCGGAGGCGTAAATATGGCAAGGCGAAGACGGTCGGAGGCCGACGACATTTCGCTGTTTCCTTTTCTCAGCGTTCTGGCCAGTATTATCGGCGTACTTACGTTGCTGATCTCGGCGATGGCACTGGCCCAGATGGACAATGAGACCGTGGCGCGGGCCGAGCAGTATGAAAAGGTGCGGTTGGCACTGATGGCTTGCAAGCAAGAAATCGCGGAACTGCGAAAGCGGGTCGGCGATGAGGGAATCAATGCTTCGGACCAGTTGGATGAAAAACAGAGAGATCTGGCAAAGGCCCAGTTGCGACTCCAGGATCTCATGCGGCAGCTGGAGCAGATTTCACAGGCTGGCCAGGGGCCGAAACCGACGATGAAGGTTCCCAAGTATGATGCGGCGGCTCAGCGAGAAAGCATCGCCGAGATGCAGCAGGAAAGGAAGCAACTGAGAGAACAAATCGCCCAATTGGAAAAGGAAGCAGAAGATCGGAAGAAGCCACCCAAGGAGGCGAACGTTTCTATTCTGCCAGGTGGCAGCGGGTTGGGATTCGAGCCCGTGTTTGTCGAGTGTGCGGCAGCTTCGATCGTCCTCCACACCAGCAAACCGCCACAACGAATCCGCCGAGCCGATCTTGCGACCAAGGATGCATTCGTCAAGCTGCTGGATCAGGTTGCCGCATCCCAGAACCGGACAGTTATCTTTCTGATCCGCGATGATGGCCTGGCCACCTATAACACGGCACGCAGTTTGGCCGACGCTCATGAAGCACGTCATGGTAAGTTGCCCGTGGTCGGGCAGGGCAGGCTGGATTTGAGTTACTTCACTGAAAACTAGGTTGATGCATCGATGGCCCGACGCCCTCCAGATAACGATGAAGGAAGCATGGACGCACTTCTCGATACCATGATGAACGTGGTCGGGATTCTGATCATCGTGCTTGTCGTCACGCAACTGGGCGTAGGCGATGCTGTCAAACGTATCGGCAAGACAATTGCCGTCGACCGGAAAACGCTCGATGAGGCCAAAACGAAACTCGCGGCATTAGAGCCCCATCGTGACCGTTTGCGGGCGGCCTTGCAGATGGTCAAAATCGGTGATGTGAAGGACTACGATCAGCAACTGAAGACGGTGCGCGAGCAGATTCGTCAGCGCCAACAACAGTTGGACCAGCTGCTGGTGCGGCAGAAGGAAGAGCAGCAGCGGCTGGCAAATACTAAACAGCGCGCGGCAGCGGTTACCAAGCAGATCAAGGAAGACAAGGCCACGCGTGAAAAATTGCAGAAGGAGATCGTTGCGTCGCAAGAAATGGAAGCTCGCCTCAAAGCGATACTCGCCGATACGTCGCCGCGCGCTCAATTGCCTCCGGTTCAGGTGACGTTGCCCAATCCGAGGCCGGCGCCGGAAGGTGCTTCCCAGTTGACGTTCATTGCCAGCAACAACCTGCTCTACCCACTGAATCTGGAAAAGTTTCGTGCCGATGGCCAACAGGCCGGATTGCGTCTTATTCAGACGCAGCGTCTGGCCCTCTACCTGCCCGTGACACAGACTCAGAAACTACTCTATGTCAAGGAGACAGAGCGGTTTGTCCAGGAGTTCAACAAGCGACCATTGCAGGACCAGTACTTTAAGGCGGAAATGGTCGCCGGTGGGGCGTATCCCCGTCTGATCTTTCATCCGATTGAGGGCCGTGGGTTTAACGAGAAGTCGGTCGCCGGTGCCCGTTCACGGTTTCGCCAACAATTGGCACGCATCGACCGACGCAAGTACTTCATCCGCTTCTACGTATGTTCAGATAGCTTCGATGTCTATGTGACGGCTCGCCGGTTCGCCAGCGAGCTCGGGTTGCTCGCAGGTTGGGAACCAGTCAGTACGGACTGGGCCTATTCGGCCGGTCTTGGCGGCCCCATTCGACTGGGCCGACCGCCGAAACCCAAGCCGGTGCCGCCTCCCGATGCGCAGCCAAAGCCGAAACCCAAGCCGCGAAACGTGATCGACTGAGCGTGACGGCTACCGAGTCTAGAAGTCTTGTGTTGTACGATGTTGGCCTAACCCGCTGAGAACGCACAACTTGGAGTACTTCGGGACGCTTGACTCGCAACGGCAGCGCACCAGCCTGCTTTGGTATCCTGGGCTGTTACCAATCAGGTTCCGCGCAAAATGGC
>JAJSAJ010000316.1 GCA_024274855.1 Planctomycetota bacterium
GTCGGCGATCGACCGTACGGACTGGATGTGTCCCTGGTCATCGTGATAAATCAGCAAGTTGGCTCGATCGAGTCGCGCGCGTGGTTTTTCGGCAGCAGCGCAAGGCGCTAATCTCCCAATAATCAAGAGGCTCAGGAACAGGGTTGCAGAGCGAGTGAATCTGTTTGACATTGGGTCTGCTTCGATGATCTAGTGGTTTGTCCCAACATGGGAGGGCGAGGCTTCTGCCGAGCCGTTCTGGCGAACAAAACAAGAGGCTCGGCAGTAGCTTCGACCTCCCGGAAACGCTGCTTCTTCGGGTTCTGAGACAGAGCCTGGTGGTTTGATGCGGGATGACAGCGAATCCCAGAAACAAAACCCCCAAGAGCGACGGGATCCGCAACGCCAAGCCACCTCAGGAAGACTACCAAGGCACTCGGCAAAGGGTTTGGCTCGGAGGCGAATGGTGTTGCGGATCACCGTCTATTCTTCACTCGTTGCCCGGCACTTTTGGAAGGCTCCAGCCTTTGCGACGTTTGGGTTGGATCAATTCGTCGGCTTCCGGGGCGTTGGTGGCTTTCAACGCTCGAGCGTCCCACTCGATCTTCTTACCCAATCGCACTGCCAAGTTGCCCAGGTCGACCATTTCTGTAAACGGCCCCGCATAGTCGAAACTCGACAACGGCTTCGGACCGCCCTTGCAGGCCTCGATCCACTCGACATCTTCGTTGGGTACACGACGGACAGTCTTCGGAACATCGCCCAGTTTCTCGATGCGTGAAGCGGGCGAGACAACCCAGTCGATTGAACTTCGCTTGAACAACATCAGTCCGTCATCGCCCACCAGGATCAAATCCCAATTTCTCGGATTGTCGATCGTGGCCATGCGTCGTCTTCGTTTACGGCTTTCTGATTTGTTCTTCGATGGGGTACCAGCGTTGCGTTTAGCTTCTTCGGTCGCTCGGGCCATCAGTTCGTACGGTGCATTTGGCTTGTCATCTTTGATTCCGTCGTACCAGACGAACTTGACCGGAGGTTGTTCGACGGCTGCCACGGGGCCGACGGATCCGCCGAGCGAGCCGCCGCCTACCGACTTGCGCGCAGCGAATTGATACGTAATCGTAGACCAATCCGGGCCGGTCTCCTTGGTTTGACCGCCCGATTCCGCCTCGACGCTGAGCGGAGCACCCAGATCGAGTGCCCAATAGGGCATGTCCATGATGTGACAGGCCATATCGCCCAATGCACCAGTACCGAAGTCCCACCAACCACGCCACTTGAATGGAACGTAGCATGCGTTATACGGTCGTTTGGGCGCCGGTCCGAGCCATAAATCCCAAGCCAAGCCGGCCGGCTTGGCTTGGTCGGCCAATCGTTTGCGCTCGTCCAGTGCCTTTTGTCCTTGCGGCCAGATCGGCCGATTGGTCCATGTGTGGACCTCACGGATCGGACCGATGATGCCGGCGCGGACCAGTTCGACAGCTCGGCGAATCGGTTCACCCGCATGGGCTTGATTACCCATCTGCGTTTGCACCTTGTAATAGGTTGCGGCCTGGGCCATGAGACGGGCTTCATGAATCGAGTGCGTCAGTGGCTTCTGGCAATAGACGTGTTTACCTAGCGACATCGCCATCAGCGAGGCAATCGCATGCGTGTGATCAGGTGTGCTGACCGTCACCGCGTCGATCCCTTTTTCTTTCTCCAGCATGATACGGAAGTCTTTGTACCGTTTCGCTTTTGGAAACTGGGCAAACGTCTTGCCGGCCCGGTTTTCGTCCACGTCGCAGAGAGCCACGAAAGTGCCGCCGGCACGCGTCACGTCAGCGACCTCACCGGCCCCTTTGCCGCCAACGCCAATACCTGCCACATAGAACCGCTCGTTGGCACCCCAGACTCGGCGGGGCAGAAACGTGCAAGCGAATGAAGATGCAGCTGCCGCGGCCACAAACCGACGGCGGGTGATGTGCAGATTTCCCATGGTGCTTTCCTTGTTGAATCGTGGACGGGACCGTGTGTCGACCGGGCGGTTGGCCCATGCAATAGATCGCATTGTACCGCACGATTCCCACCCGGGCAAAGGAGACGCGGCGTTCGATTGTCGAGAATACGAGTTCGGAAAGCCTACAACTCAAGTATCAATACGTTTGGGGCGCCTCGTTACCCTGCCCCGGCCGTGTTACGCAACGAGAACTTAGACAGCCACAGCACGTGTGACGACGGGCGACTTTACTACCTGGCGGATGCGAATTTCAATGTGGCCACGATCGCCGCCACGGCGGGCGACGCATTGGGACGGTACGTCTACAGCCCATACGGGGTATTGACCATCTACGACGCCACTTGGTCCAATCTTCATAATGACTCCAACTACGATGTTGAATCTACTTATACCGCTCGATGGCGCAATAAGGAAACAGGACTGTATTATTACCGGCACCGATGCCTGAGTGCCGAACTGGGGCGGTTCGTCAGTAGGGATCCGATCGGGTATCGGGCGGGCGTGAGTTTGTTGGAGTACGTCGGGGGCAGGCCGCTAATTCGCACCGACTCCAAAGGCGAAGAGTGGCAGGATTGGACGATCATTGGGCCAATTATTCAAATCCCTTACTATTTGTACA